>NZ_JBEZIH010000011.1:0-211250 GCF_040650935.1 Streptomyces sp. NPDC048565 | reverse complement strand
GCACAACGACGCGGAGGACGGCGTGGACTCCGTCCTGCGCGTCGTTGTGCGTGGCGCCGCCCCGGGCGGTCAGCCCGCCTGGGCTCCCGTGTGCAGTGCCAGCGCACCGCGGGCAGGCACCTCGGCCTGGACGGTGCCGTCGTCGCCGACCGTCACCGTGTTGCCGTCGCAGTCGTCCGGCGAGGCCTCGGCGACGTTGCAGTAGGTACCGCCGGGCAGGGACGTCGTGAACGACTCCGTCAGAGCGTCGTCCCCGTCGTTCAGTGCGACGAATCCCTTGTCGCCACGGCCGAACGCGATGGCGCTGCCGCCGTTGTCCCACCAGTCGGTCAGCTCGGCCGAGCCCACCTCGTTGCGGAAGCCGACCAGTCCGGTGATCACCTGCTGGGTGTGGGTGTTCGTCCAGCCGTCGCCGCCGCTCGGCGGGCCGGCGTCCGCGTCCGACCACTCGTAGCCGGAGTACACGTTCGGCGAACCGTACGGCGAGGCCAGCATGAAGACGTTCGCGAGGGAGTACACCGCGCCGTCCTTGTAGGACAGGGTGGAGCCGTTGCGTTCGGTGTCCCAGTTGTCGACGAACGTCCGCGCGGAGCCGCTGTCCAGCTTGCCGTCCGCGATGGACTTCAGCTGGGCGATGCTGCCGCCCTCGAAGGCGCTCTTGAGGTGGCCGCCGTAGCGGAATTCGTCCACGTCACCGACTTCGGTGTACTCCTCGGGCTGTACGGCTTCGCCGCCTCCCTGGATGACCTCCGAGACCCAGAAGCCCGGATCGCTCATCTTCCCCTTGATCGCGGCGACATCGTCGGCGGCGATGTGCTTGGCCGCGTCGATGCGGAAGCCGTCGGCCCCCAGGGACCGCAAGTTGTCGAGGTAGGCGGCGATGGTCGAGCGGACCCCGTCGCTGCCCGTGTCGAGATCGGACAGTCCCACCAGTTCGCAGTTCTGTACGTCGTCGCGGTCCGTGTAGTCCGAGATGTCGCTCCGGCAGGTGTGGAAGTCGGCGTCCCCGAAGTATCCGGGGTAGTCGTACTTCGTGTAGGCCGTCCCACCCGTGCCCGTCCCGGACCCGGCTGCCATGTGGTTGATGACGGCGTCGGCGATGACCTTGACGCCCGCGGTGTGACAGGCGTCCACCATGGCGGCGAAAGCGTCGCTGTCGCCGAGCCGTCCGGCGATCTTGTAGCTGACCGGCTGGTAGGACGTCCACCACTGGTCGCCCGCGATGTGCTCGCTGGCGGGTGACACCTCCACGTAGCCGTAACCGGCAGGGCCGAGCTGGTCGGTACAGGCGGTCGCCACATCCGCGAACGGCCGCTCGAACATGGTGACGGTGACGTCCTTCTCACCGGGCGGCGTCGCCTGCGACTGCCAGGGTGCGAGCGCGGCGAGACCGGCAACGGTCATGACTCCGGCGAGCGTTCCGCCGATCAGGCGGAATCGGTGCTGCATGTGCGGCTCCTTCGGCAACAGGGCACGGCTGTGCCCTCGAAGGCAGCCACGCGCCAGGCTGCCGTGGGGGGAACGAATGGGAGCCTGCCGCTCCGCCCGTACCGCCGTCAAGGACTTCTGCAAGTTCTTTCAGATTCTTGCGCAACCCCATCGGCCCCTCGGCTACCGTCAGTTCGCCCGCCCGGGTGGCCCGGGTCACGAGGACGGCGGCGGAAGGAGCCCGGCCGCCCGCCGCAACGACACCGCGTGCCGGGCCAGTTCGGGTTCGCTCCCGCGGTCCGCCGGCATCGACGCCATCAGGGCGAGCCGGTCGCGCCAGGTGCTTCCGGCCAGCGGCACGGCCACGGCGTGCATTCCGCACACCGACTCACCGGCACTGTCGGCGCGGCCGTCGGCGCGGATCCCGGCCAGCTCGGAGAGCAGGGCGGTACGGGAGACCAGGGTACGTCCCGTGACACCGGGCAGCCGCTCATCCGGGTAGAGAGCACAGACCTGTTCGCCGGTCAGCTGGGCGAGCAGCACCTTGCCCGCCGAGGTGGCGTGTGCGGGATGGACGCGTCCGGTCTCCAGGACGGCACGCACGGGGTGCGACGATTCCCGGCCATCGGTGATGATGACTTGGTCGCCGATCAGGGCGGCGGTACTGATCGTCTCCCCCGTGGCGGTGGCCGCCGCGTCCAGCACCACCTGCAGGCGCGTCCGGATCCCGGGGCCGTAACCCGCCGGGCGGCCCAGAGTGACCAGTTCGGGTCCCGCGGAGTAGCCGCGACCCGAGGTGTCACGGGTGGCGAAGCCGCGCGATTCGAGGGTGCTGAGCACGCGGTGCGCCGTGGAGCGGGCCACGTCCAGCTCCCTGGCCGCGTCGGTGACCGACAGGGTGTCGTGGGTCAGGAAGAGACGCATCAGGCGCAGCCCGGTGTCCAACGACTCGATGATGTAGCTCCTGGGGTCGGCCATGGGGTCCTCTCGGTCGTGTCACGGGCCGTGTTCCGACGCGGCGTCGGCCCCCATGATTCCGGGTCGGTGCCGTCACTGTCCGTCCGACCGTCCTGACCGGACTTCGGCCGTGCCGTTTGGATCGGCCTGAGCAGGGTGGACGTACGACCCGACGGCTCGGGCTGCCCCGCTCGTCCGGGACGACGCCCTGCGCTCGGCCGCCGTACCGAAGCTGTCGACGGCCGACCTCGCTCGCCGCCTTCCTCGCCCTCCACCGGCGGCCCTGACGGCCACCTGATCAAGACCGACACCTCTTCTTAGGTTAGGCTAAGCTTCCCGCGCCCGGGTTGGCCCAGGGTGTGCCATCAACGGAGGGACCTGATCCATGGACGTGGTCGTCGTCAAGTTCGGCGGCCACGCCATGGTCGACGCGGGCCTTCAACGCTCCTTCGCACTCGACGTGGTGGAGCTGTGGCGTGCCGGTCTGCGCCCGGTCGTGGTGCACGGGGGCGGGCCGCAGATCAACGCGATGCTCGATCGACTCAGCCTCGAAACCCGCTTCGAGGCGGGGATGCGGGTGACCACCCCGGAGATCATGGAGGTGGTGCGCATGGTGCTGACGGGGCAGGTCCAGCGAGACCTGGTCGGCCACATCAATGCCCATGGGCCCTTCGCCGTCGGCATGACGGGTGAGGACGCGCACACGATGACGGCCGTCCGGCGGCCGGTCTGGGTCGACGGCCGCCCCGTGGACATCGGCCTGGTCGGCGACATCGTGCACGTGAACCCGGCCATGCCGCGCCTGCTCCTGGAGCAGGGCAGCATTCCGGTGGTCTCCCCCGTGGCGCGCGGCGAGGACGGGCAGGTCTACAACGTCAACGCCGATCTCGCGGCGTCGGCCCTGGCCGTGGCACTCGACGCCGAGCGACTGGTCATGCTCACCGATGTGGAGGGCCTGTACGCGAATTGGCCGGACAGCACCGATGTGATCGAGCGGGTGACCGCCGAGGCACTGGACGATCTGCTGCCGGGGCTGACGAGCGGGATGCTGCCCAAGATGGAGGGCTGCCTGCGGGCCGTCCGAGGCGGCGTCCGCAGGGCGCACGTGCTCGACGGGCGCGTGCCGCACGCGGTGCTGCGCGGAGTCCTCGACGAGAACAGCCCGGGGACCACCGTGGTGCCCGACAGTGACGGGGGCCGTGGTCCGGGCGGCGTACGACCGCCGTGCACCGCGCGGGCCACACAGACCGCCGGCCGGAGCTGACGGCTCGCTCTCACCGAGTGAGTGCCCGCACCCGCGCGTCGCGCCGGGGGTCCGGGGGCTTCGCCCACGCCCGGGGCGCGCCGCTCACGGCCGCGAATCCGTGCCGCGGGAACAGGCCGCCGTAACCGGTCGTCGCCGTGAAGAGGGCCCCGAGGGACCGGCCGCGCGAACACGCCGGCACGGCGCGCGGGAGCCAGGCCCCCACGCCGCGTCCCTGACTGTGCCCGGCGTGCTCGTGCCGGAGTGGACGTCGGTGCCCGCCCCCGACGCGTCCGCCGCGTCGGACCGCCGGTGATTCAGGCGCCTGAGCTCATCCTCGGGAGCTGTCGATGGCATGCAGAGCGGGCGACATGACACCACTCCCCGTCAACAAGGCGCCGACGGCCCGCGCTCTCGTGTGCGTACCCGCGCCACTCCGGACAGAATTCGGAGGCACGATCCCGTCCGCCCGTCAGAAGGAGTGCACCATGTCCATCCGCCGCGTCATGCCGGACATCCACTCGCAGGACCTGGAGGAGAGTCGCGGCTTCTACGAACTCCTGGGGTTCCAGGAGGTCATGAACCTCGGCTGGGTCATGACGCTCGCCTCTCCCTCCAACCCCACGGCACAGGTCACCTTCATGAGCCGCGACAGGACGGCGCCGGTCATCCCCGACATGAGTGTGGAGGTGGACGATGTGGACGCGGCCTACGCGGTCATGCGGGAGAGCGGCGCGGAGATCGTGCACCCCCTGCGGGACGAGGAGTGGGGCGTGCGCCGGTTCTTCGTCCGCGACCCCGACGGCCACGTGGTCAACGTGGTGGGCCATCTCTGATCCCCCGCCCGTTGCTCCCCGTCGCCCGTACCCCCGGGCGTGCGCCGTTCGTGCGAAAGAGCCCGCCGGCCCGCGCGTCCGGAGCGGGAGGAGGAGGACTTCACCACCGGATGCGCGACTGTGGTGCCCGGAGCGAGCCGGATCCCCGGCTCCGGGTCCCAGAGCGTCCGGAGGTGTCGTGTGGCCGGCCTTCAGCTGTCGGTCGTCGTGCCCTGCTTCAACGAGGCGGAGGGCATCACCTCCTTCCACAGGGCACTGACCGCCGTCCTGGAAGGACTCGATGAGACCTTCGAGATCTGCTACGTCGACGACGGCAGCAACGACCGCACACGGCTGCTGATCGGCGCGTTCGCCGCGCGGGACGAACGGACCCGCTACACGGCGTTCAGCCGGAACTTCGGCAAGGAGGCCGCCATGCTCGCCGGTCTCCGCATGGCGCGGGGCGCCGCCGTGGTGATCATGGACGCCGATCTCCAGCACCCGCCCGAACTCGTCCCGCGCATGCTCGAACTGCACCGGCACGGCTACGACCAGGTCATCCCGCGTCGTGACCGAACCGGTGAGGGCATGGCCCGCAGCGCTCTCAGCCGTGCCTACTACGCCGTCGTACGCCGCTGTGTGGACGTGGAGCTCCTGGACGGAACCGGGGACTTCCGGCTGCTGTCCCGACGAGCGGTGGCGAGCGTCCTGTCCATGCCGGAGAGCAACCGCTTCTCGAAGGGGATCTTCTCCTGGATCGGCTTCGACACGGTCAGCTTCCGCTACCGGAACAGCGAGCGCGTGGCGGGCCGCTCGAAATGGGGAAGCCGGCGCCTGCTGAACTACGGCATCGATGGTCTCCTGTCCTTCAACAACCGCCCGCTACGACTCGCCATCTACACCGGCTTCTGGGTCTTCCTCTCGGCACTGGCGTACGCGGTGTGGACGGTGGTGACCGTCGTGCTGCACGGCGCCGACACCCCCGGATACGCCACCCTGCTCACCGCGGTGGTGGCTCTCAGCGGCATCCAGCTGGTCACCCTCGGGGTGATCGGCGAGTACGTGGGCCGCATCTATCACGAGGCGAAGCACCGTCCGCCCTACGTCGTGCGGGAGACCGACGAGAGCGGTCCCGTGCTGTCGGACCGCCCGCCGCCCCAGGTGAGCGACGGGCTGGACGCACTCGTCCCGCCCCGGACCCGCACCGCCCGCCAGTTCGGCAGTTTCGTCCTGGTGGGGTGCGTCAACACAGCGGTCTATCTGGGTGTCTACGCCGTCCTGAACCGATGGATCCCCTATCTGGCCGCCCATGTCATCGGCTACGCGGTCAGCATCGTGTGCTCGTTCCTGCTCAACTCCTATGTCACCTGCCGGACGAGACCTACGTGGCGTGCCTTCGTGCGCTATCCCGTGTCGAGCGCAGTCAATCTCGTGGCGTCGGGCGCTCTGCTCTACGGCGCCGTCACCGGTCTCGGCCTGGACAAGAATCTGGCCGCGCTCGTCGCCGGTGTCCTGGTCACCCCGGTCTCCTTCCTGCTGGCCCGGTGGGCGATCATGTCGGGCCGCCGGGAGGGCATGCCCCCAGGTGTACGGCCGCAGGAACAGCAGGTGGGCGCGCGGGACGGTGCCCTGGACGCCCCGGCCTCCGATCTCCCCCTCCACGCCACCGAGGACCGGTGAACACCGATGTCCGACAGCACTCCGGAATCCGCGGCACCTGACCGGCCGGACGCCACCGGGCGGCTGGATCTGCGGGACCCACGAGGCGTTGCGGGACGGCCGCGGCGCACCCTTGGGCCAGATGCGCGGACCTCGATCTGGGTGACCGCACTCGCGCTCCCGCCGCTCGCACTGCTCGCAGCCGCCGCCTGGTTCGGGCGGTCGGTGCGGCCGGGCGCGGACGACTGGTGCTTCCTGCCCGTCGTGCGGGACCACGGGGTCACGGGTCTCGTCGGAAAGTTCTACTTCGAGGACAACGGGCGGGTCGTCAACGCCGTGCTGGTCGGCGCCTATGCGAAATTTCAGGTCGCGGGCCACCAGTGGTTCGGCCTGGTCAGCGGTGTACTGACACTCACGGTGCTGTGGGCGGCGACCGTGCTCGCGCTGCGGCGACTGCGGCTCACCGTGCCGCGCGGACTGCCGCTGCTGGTCTCGGCGATGGCGACCGCGCTGTTCCTGTTCGTCACGCCCAACACCTACAAGACGTTCTACTGGCCGGCCGCGTCGGTCTCCCACACGATGCCACCGGTGCTGGCCTGCGCCGCGCTGCTCCCGTTCCTGGTGGCGCGATCGCGCCGGGGCAAGAGCGTTGCTCTCGCCGTGGCCCTGTGCGCCGGTGCGGTCATCGGCACGCTCTCGGAGGAGACCGCGATCGTCGTGGTGGTGGGGCTGGCCACGGTTTTTCTGCTCAGTTGCCGTGCCACCGCCCGGCCTTCGCGGCGCTTCCTGCGCCTCTGGTGCGCCGCGGGCATCTCCGGGGTCGTCGCCGGGGGCCTCGTCCTGATCGCCTCGCCCGGCTCGAACAGCCGACGGGGCAGGTTCGGGGCGGGTACGACGTCCATGGTCGCGCCCGAATCGCTCGCGTCCTCCCTGCGCGGATTCGGGGAGATCGCCCTGAGCGTCGCCAGCACCTGGCAATACGCCGGGGCGCTCGCGGTGGGGGTGCTCCTGGGGTTGTTGTGCGGACGCCCGGAAGGGAGCCCGCCCCGACCGCCCGCCGGGTGGTTTCTGACGGCCTGTGCCGCGGTGGCCGCGCTCCTGGTGTCGGGCTTCCTCTGCACCGTCATCGCCTACCCGGTGTTCCAGGACAGGGTGGCCGCTCCCAGCGCGGCCCGGCTCTGGAACGACTACCTGCTGGTGTACGTGGCCCTGCTCATCGGCGCCGGTGCGCTGCTGGGGTCGGCGGCCCGCCTGCGCACGCGGCGTACCGGCCCGTTGCAGGCCGTGTGCGCGGTGCTCTGCGTCCTGGTCTGCTTCGCACCCGCTCTCACGCTGCTCGACCTCGACACGGATCTGCGCGCACGGGCCGGGAAGTGGGACGCCCAGGACCGGCGGCTGCGCGAGGGTGCGAGCGCCGGTGCCCGGGTCCTCCCGTACGAGCCTCTGGTGATCAGCCAGATGCTGGAGCCGTTCAGCCGGCGTGGGCGCTCCTACTGGCCCGGTGGATGCGTCGCCGATTACTACCGGATCGACCGCGTCACCGATGCCTCCCGTCCCTCTGCCGGTGACTGACGGATCAGCTCGTCTCCCGGCTACTGCTATTGTTCTACTTGAATGCAAACAAGTAGAGGGGGGAGAAAGATGACTGCCATCAGAAGGAGCACTCTGACGGCCGTTCCGTTCGGCGTCGCCACCGCCGCCTACGCGGGTGTTTTCCTGGCGAACAACGACCGGTTGCCTGACCGGATCGCCACCCACTTCTCGACGGGCGGCGGCGCGGACGACTACATGAGCCGGACCACCGCCCTGTGGTTCGGGTGCGCTCTGCTCGTCGGTCTCGGGCTGCTGTTCGCCGTCCTGCCCCTGGTCTCCAGGGGCAGCGGTGGATCGAAGCTGAATTCCGCGGTCGGGGCCGGCACCGCGGTCACGGTCGGCTATCCGCTGATCCTCACCGTCCTGATCAACAGGGACGTACAGGACCCGTCCGAGGTGCACATGCCCGTGTGGCACATCGCGGTCATGCTCGCCGCGGGGGCGGCCACCGGCGCCCTGGCCTGGCGGCTGATGGGCCCTGAACCGCGCCCCGAGCCCGCACCACCGGCCCGCTCACTGCCGCTGGCCAAGGGGGAAGTGGCCGCCTGGAGCCGCACGGTCGTGTCCCGCGTGATGCTGAGCGTGGCCGGCGTGCTCACGGTCGCCGGGATCTCCGTCCTGACGTTCGGCCCCTTGGGGTCAGGGCTGCCGCCGCTCGTCATCGGCCTCCTCTGCGCCACGTTCACCGGCATCCGGGTCACCGTCGACCGGCGCGGACTCACCGTCGCGTCGACGATCCTGCCCAGGCCACGGCTCGCGCTGCCTCTCGACAGGATCGCCGGCGCCGACAGCGTCCGGATCAACGCGACGGCGGACTTCGGCGGCTGGGGCTACCGGATCCGTCCGAACAGGCGCGGCGTGATACTCCGTTCCGGAGAGGCACTCTCGGTCCGCACGGCACAGGGACGCGAATACGTGGTCACGGTCGACGATTCGGCCACCGCGGCCGCCCTCCTCAACAGCCTGACGGAACGCCACGCAAGGGAGCGGTACTAGTCGTGCTCTTCCGGGTACTCCCCGGCTCACCCGTGCCGCTGGGTGAGCAGATCGCCGCCTGCGTGCGGGGGGCGATCGCCGACGGTTCGGCGGCCCCGGGCGAGCGGCTGCCGTCCGCCCGTGAGGTCGCCGAGTCGTTGGGCGTCAATGTGCACACCGTGCTCCGCGGTTATCAGCGACTGCGCGACGAGAGCCTGATCGAGCTGCGCCGCGGCCGGGGCGCGGTGATCACCGCGGCGCCCGGCGCCGCCGGTCAGGCCAGGCTCACCGATGCGGTGCACGGCCTCATCGCCCAGGCGCGCGAACTCGGCCTCACGGACCAGGAGTTCCTTGCCCTGGTGCGCAGCGGCCTGGCGGGCGCGCCGGCGCCCGCCGCCCTCGGGGTTCACCCCTCGGATCAGTAACACGCGTGACACACGCGCCTGTTGAAGCAGGCCCGGAGTGATCATAGACTTCATCGCCGTCGGCTCCGGTTCTCGTCCGCGCCTGTGATCCAGCTCCGCGGACATGCGTGACCAGCGTGCGCTTCTCACGGCGGCCCGGAGTCCGCTGCTCGTGCCTGCACCACTGCGACACCCCGTATCCACCCAGCCGGGAGAAGCATGTGAGAGCACGTCGTACGGCCCCATGGGCCGCCTCCGCACTCGTCACCGCCCTCGCGCTGACCGGCGTACTCGCCGGCCCAGCGGCCGCCTCCGCGCCCACCGCGGCGCAGGACCGTGCGGGACAGGTCGCCACCGCGACCGGCCCCGTCACACATCAGGACAACGACCGCGTCCCCGAGGGCTCCCTCTGGACGCAGCACTATTTCCCGTCCTCGGACCGCTCGGGCACCGAACTGCACGCCGACGTGCTGCTGCCCGAGGCGCTGCCGAAGAAGGCGAAGGTGCCCGTCATCCTCTCGGTCGGCCCGTACTTCGGTCACTCCGGACAGTCGGACGCCGAAGGATGGACCCACACCGGCCCCTCCGACCGCTTCCAGGACTTCATCGAGGGCACCGACCTGTTCGATCAGGGCTACGCCTTCGTCATGGTGGACCTGCGCGGCTTCGGCGGTTCCACCGGCTGCCTCGACTGGGCCGGGCCCGGCGAGCAGGCGGACGTGAAGGCGGCCATCGACTGGGCGGCGAAACAGCCCTGGTCCACGGGCGCGGTCGGCCTGTACGGAAAGTCCTACGACGCGGTGACGGGCCTCATCGGCAACAATCTGGACCAGGGCGCGCTCAAGGCCGTCGTCGCCCAGGAGCCCGTCTGGGACATGTACCAGTACATCTACTCCAACGGCGTACCCCGTCCGAACGTCACAGGTACCGCCAACGCCTACAACTCCATCGCCACGCTCGGCCAGCTGCCGGACGACGACCCGCACTACCTGGCCAACTCGCGGTACGAGGAGGCTCATCCGGAGTGCCTGACGCAGAACGCGGCGGGGTACCGGATATCCGACCGGAGCGATCCGTTCTGGAAGTCGCGGGACCTGGCGAAGGCCGCCAAGGGCACCGACACCCCGCTCTTCGTGACCCAGGGGTTCATCGAGAACAACACCAAGCCCGAGGAGATGCAGGAGTACCTGGACAACCACAAGGGACCCGAGCGCGGCTGGGTCGGCCAGTGGGAGCACGTACGCGGCGGGGAGCGCACCGCTGACGGGCGGCTGTCCATGGGACGCGAGGGCTGGTACGACGAGACCCTCTCCTTCTACGACCAGTACCTCAAGGGCGTCAGGCCCACGGTCGGCCACCCGGCCTACTCCGTCGAGGACTCCACCGGCGCGTGGCGGGCCCAGAAGACCTGGCCGGTCGTGGACCGCTCCGTCACCCTCCCCGTCGGCGGCGGCTCGTACGTGGACGACGGCGGCCTCTCCTCGCTCGCCGCACTGGCCACGTCCGGCCTTACGGCACTACCGGAACGGCTGAAGGCCTCCGGTGACTGGGACATGGAGAACGCGCCCGCGACCGATCCGGCCGCACCGGAGAAACTGGCCGGCGGAGGGGACCTGCTCCGACAGACCGGCGCGGTCACATCGAGCTTCGTCGTCCGGTCCAAGGCACTCGAGAAGGACGTGCGGATCACCGGCACCCCGCGGATCTCCCTGACCGCGAAGGGACAGGGCAACGTCATGCTCAAGCTGTACGACGTGTCCCCGGACGGCAGCGCCGTGATGTTCGACGAGCAGGTCTCGCTGCTGAGCACCGGCAGGCTCACCGTCGATCTCAAGGCCACCGACTGGAAGCTGGCGGCCGGACATGTCCTGGCGGTGGAGATCGGGTCCATCCGGACGGGCTCATGGCGCGACACGCCTTCCGGCGAGAAGATCACGGTGAAGGGCGCACAGCTGCGACTCGCCCTGGACGACCCCTCCGACGACGTCCCCACCCAGGGAGACCGTTCGCCGTATCTGGACACCTATCTGAGTCAGTACACGGTGGACCTGCCGGCCGGTCCCGCCACGTTCACCGTGCTCCCCGGAGGCCGCCTCTGATCCTCGGCGCGTGTCCGGCGGTCGGGGCGTCGGCTGTAGGGTCGACGCCCCGACCGGCGGAAGGCGGCGGTATCGCATGCGGGTGACGATGACGAGCGCGTCCGCGGCACGGCCCGGCCGTGTGAACGAGGACTTCGCGGGCGCGGTGCCGACAGCGGCCGTGCTGGTCGACGGCGCGGGCATTCCCGGCTCCGGGTGGACCTGTTCGCACGGGGTGGCCTGGTACGCCACCCGCCTGGGAGGCAGCCTCCTCGGCCTCCTGTCACTCGTGCGGGACCGCAGCCTGCCGACGCTGCTCGCCGAGGCGATCGAGCAGGTGACGGACGTTCACCGGGACACCTGTGACGTCGCCGATGTCATCAGCCCGTCGGCGGCCGTGGCCGTCCTGCGTGTGTCCGGCGGCCTCGCCGAGTGTGCGGTCCTCGGCGACGCGACCGTCGTGCTCGACAGGACGGACGACGCTCCGCTCGTCCTCTCCGATCCCCGGGAGGTGGTCATCAGCCGGTCCTACGAATCCGCCCTCGACGCCGCAGCCCGGGGCAGTGACACCTACCTCCGGGTGCTCGGGGACCTGCGCTCCCACCGGAACCGGCCGGGCGGCTTCTGGGTGGCCAAGGACGACCCGCGGGCCGCGGACGAGGCGGTCACCGGAAGCTGCCCGGTCTCCGCACTGTCCGGTGCCGCCCTGCTCAGCAACGGCGCGAGCGGCATCGTGGACCGGTTCCGGCTGTGCGACTGGCCTGAGGTCATGACCGTCCTGGCGTCGGACGGGCCCGCCGAAATCATCCGCCGGGTCCGGCAGGCGGAGGCGCGCCACGCCGCGGCGGCGGACGATGCGACGGTGGCGTACTGCACCGGCCTCGGCGCGCCCTGACACCCGTACACCGGGACACCGGCCCTCACCCCACCGGGGGCAGGTCCAGGTGTTCCCGCAGGGTGGTGCCGGTGTATGCGGTGCGGTAGACGCCCCGTTCCTGGAGTTCGGGGACGAGCTTGTCGACGATGTCCGTGACGGAGGCCGGAAGCAGGTGCGGCAGGAGGTTGAAACCGTCGACGGCGCGGGTGCTGACATAGCGGGTCCACTCGTCGGCGATGGCCGAAGGCGTCCCGACGAACGACGAGTGTCCTGGAGACACCTCCAGCACCAACTCACGTATGGAAAGGCCGCGTTCGGCCGCCTGTTCCCGCCATTTCCGGATCAGGGCGGCCTTGCCGCTGCGGCGTTCGATGGAGATCGTGCCGCGTGAGGGGTCGAGCTCGCTCTCGCTCGGCTCGATGTCGGGCAGCGGACCGTCGGGGTCGTAGGCGGACAGATCGGTGCCCCAGTACTGCTCCAGGAAGGCGATCGCCCGCGGTCCGTTGACCTGCTCACCGCGCACCCAGCGTGCCTTCTCCTCCGCCTCGGCCGCCGTGTCGCCGAGTACGACGCTCGCTCCCGGCAGGATCCGCAGCGAGTCCGGGGTCCGGCCGTGGCGGGCAAGCCGGTCGCGCAGGTCGGCGGCGTAGGCCACAGCCTTGCCGTATTCGGTGTTGGCGGAGAAGACCACATCGGCGTGGCGCGCGGCGAGTTCACGGCCGCCGTCCGAGTCCCCGGCCTGGAACAGCACCGGGCGGCCCTGCCGGCTGCCCGGCACGGTGGCGGTGGCGCGCAGGGCCACGAGGTCGCTGTCGCGCTCCACCGGGCTGATCGAGCCGGGCCTGGCCCAGTTCGCGGCGTCACGGCCCTCGGGCGCGACGGCGTCCGGGTCCCAGGACGCCCACAGCTCCTTGGCCGCATCGACGAACTGCCCCGCGCGCTCGTAGCGGCGTTCGTGCTCCAGCCAGCCTCCGTGCCGGAAGTTGGCTCCGGTCCAGGCGTTGTCCGTGGTGACGATGTTCCAGCCGGCCCGGCCCTCGGACAGCAGGTCGAGGCTGGCCAGCCGACGGGCCAGGTCGGCCGGGTAGTTGTAGGTGGTGTTCTGGGTGGCCACCAGGCCGATCCGCTCGGTCACGGCGGCGAGCGCGGACAACTGCGTGATCGCGTCGGGCCGTCCGGCCACGTCGAGGTCGAAGACCTTGCCGCGGTTCTCGCGTACCCTCAGCCCCTCCCCGAGGAAGAACGCGTCGAACAGGCCTCGTTCCAGGACCTGCACGATCTCGGTGAACGTCTCGAACGCGGTGTGCGAGGGCGCTTGCGGATCCGCCCAGATGAGCTGCGGCCCGACGCCGGTGAAGAACACACCTAGGTGGAGCTGCGGACGGGGGTTCTGTTCGGTCATGACACTCACCTCAGGTGTTCGATGCGGCGGCGGCGAATCGGTTCGCGGGACGGGCAAGGCCGAGCGTGTCGCGCAGGGTGGCGCCTGGCCGGCGGTTCGGCCCTGGCCCGGCCACCCTCGGCAGCACGCGCTCGGCCAGGACGGGCAGGTCGACGGCGAGTACGGCCGGATGCAGCCGCACTCCGTCGACCGAGTCGGCCAGCTCGCGCAACAGCTCCAGCAGCGACTCCGGGGAGCCGGTGTGACGCAGCCTTCCGGACTCCGGCCGGCCGGCTGCGGCGTCCAGTTCGGCGAGCCGGTCCGTGGCCGGGACCGCGGCGTCCAGGACCACTTCCACCTCGGCGAAGACCAGGGGCGCGCCCGCTTCCCTCGCCGTGGCCGCGCGGGCCGCGACCTCGGCGACGCCGGGCCGCCCGACCAGGACCACGTCGGCGCGTGCGTCGGCGTCCAGCGCGTCGGGAACCAGTACGACGATCTGGCCCTGCGGCGGACGCGGGGTGATCAAGGGCCCCTTGACGGTGAAGGACGCGCCTTCGAAGTCGATGTGATGCACCCGTCGCGAGTCCAGGAACCGGCCGCTCGCCACGTCCTTGATGACCGCGTCGTCCTCCCACGAGTCCCACAGGGCGCGGGCGGCGCCGATGACGTCCGCCGTCTCACGGGCCAGCGCGACGGTGGAGAGTGCCGCTCCCCCGACGGTGGCGAGGTCGTCCTCGCCGGCCGCCGCACCGACCACCCAGCCGGCCCTGCCATGGGAGGCGTGGTCCAGGCTCGCCAGCTGGGTGGCGAGATGGAACGGTTCCGTGGTGGCCACGTGCAGGGTGGGCGCGAGGCCGATCCGGCCGGTCAGGGGCGCGACGTAGGAGGCGCGGGTCCCGGCCTCCAGTCGTCCTGCTGCCGCCGGGCCCGCCCCTGGTGGCAGGGGCGAGTCGGCGAAGGTGACGAGGGCGAACCCCGCGTCCTCGGCGGTGGCGACCACATCGCGCAGCGCGCGGGGGCCGAGGACGGCGCCCGGCGGACGTCCCGAGTGGCGCCAGGCGGCGGGATGGGCGCCGTCGCCGTCGGCTTCCAGGGCGATACGCAGGCCGGCGAGCCCGGCTGCTCGGTCAGTCATGGGGTGTACCTCCGGTCGGAGTGGAGCCGTTGACAAGAAAGTGGGCGGGGGCGCGGCAGGCCTGTGCGGCGGAGCTGGGGTGCGCAGGACACGGAGTTGACCGCGAACACCCCGCCGTGCCGATCAGGGTGATCAGCACTCCGGCGATCGCTGGGCCGATCAGCCGGGCCGCGTTCGGGGACAGGAGGTTCAGTCCTGCCGCGTCGGTGATCAGGGATCCGCCGACCAGCTCCGTGACGAAGGAGAGGGCCCACAGCAGCAGGGTGCGTCGGTCGTGCCGGTCTGCGAGCACCCCTCCCCACAGGCCGAACAGCAGAACCGGGGCGAACTGCAGACCGGCCGGCCATCCGACGGCGGTTCCGGTGTCGGAGATCAGCCCGGTGCTCCAGTAGGTCCAGGTAGTCACGCACCCGGAGTGCGGCGAACGCGCCGGGGCGTGCGGTGCTCTTGGGCACCGTGATCCTCTCGGTCAGGTATGCGGGCATGCCGGAAGCACCGGCTGCCGGGCACGGGAACAAGGGAAAGGAGGCGCGCGGGGAGCGCAGCCCGGGTGATCGTGAAACGCGCGTTCAGGGCGCGGTGAGGCCCGGAGCGAACAGCACGTACGCGCTCAGCGGCGCGGGGGCGTCCCCGGACACAGCGCGCTGCTCACCCTGAGCAGGTCGACGTGACGACGGGCGACCAGGAGTCCGAAGACCCCGGCGTGGGTCGGCATGCGGTCGTCGCGCTCGCGGACGGATCGCGCCTGCATGCCGGTCACCTCACAGCCGTGGGGTCGGTCAGCGGCTCGACGGGGGGCCGCTGATGCGTGTGGTCTCCTCACGTTAACCGTTGACCCACGGTTGAACAATGGCGTGCCGGGGGGCAGCCAAGGCCTTCTTCTCATACCGGTGTTCGGGCTGGTACGTTGCGTGGCAATGTCCCTGGTGGAGGATGCCAGGTGTTCGAAAGGACCGCGTTTCTCATGCCGCACCAGCCGACTGCCGCCGGGGCCCTGCCCCCGAGCCGCGTTGCTGGTATGCGCCGCGCGGGATTCTTCCTTCCGCGCCTCGCGGCCCGTCGCCACATCGATCTGCACCGCGTCTCCAGCGCCATCTGTCAGGCCTGACCTCACCCCTGCCTGACCGGCCCGCGTCACGGCCCCCGCCTGCCTCTGCTCACGCCCTTGTCCGAGCAGGTCAACCGCCGTGCCCCGGCATCCTCCCTTTTTCTGGAGAAACACTGATGTCCGGACCACGTCCGCAGCACCGTTCTGCCCTGGCCTCGCTCGCCGCCGTCACCGTCCTGTCGCTCTCGGCCACCGCCTGCTCCTCGTCCACCGCCGACAGTGCCGGCGGCTCCGCCCCGCACTCCGGGGGACAGCTGACCTTCGCCCTGGCATCCGACCCGATCTGCGTCGATCCGCAGCAGGCGGGCAACAACGACGCGATCTATCCGGCCCGCCAGTTGGTGGACTCACTGACCGACCAGGACCCCAGGACGGGGAAGATCGTGCCCTGGCTGGCGAAGTCCTGGGAGGTGAGCAAGGACGCGAAGACCTTCACCTTCCACCTGCGCGACGGGGCGACCTTCAGCGACGGCACCCCGGTGAACGCTGCTTCGGTGAAGAGCAACTTCGACGGCATCATCGAGCTGGGTGCGAAGGCGGTACTCGGCAGCAGCTATCTGGACGGCTACAAGAGCACCACCGTCGTCGACGAACAGACCGCCGAGGTCACCTTCTCCACCCCGAACGCACAGTTCTTGCAGGCCACTTCCACCTTCACACTCGGGCTGCTCGCCGAGTCGACGGTGAAACTGCCCGCCGACGAACGGTGCACGGACAACCTGGTGGGCTCCGGACCGTTCACGCTCACCGACTACACACCGAACAAGTCGGTGGAGGAGCGCCGGCGCTCCGGATACGACTGGGGATCCTCGCTGTGGAGCCGCAAGGGCCCCGCCTACCTGGAGAAGCTGTCCTTCAAGGTGATCCCCGAGTCAGGGGTGCGCACGGGCAGCCTGCAGTCGGGTCAGGTCGACGCGGTCGGCGGAGTGGCGCCGCAGGACGAGGACGGGCTGAAGGGCGCCGGTTTCACCTTGCTGAGCCGGGCGAACCCAGGGCTGCCGTTCGCCCTGTCGGCGAACGTGGCCCGGCCCATCACCAAGGACATCAAGGTCCGCCGGGCGATCCAGAAGGCCGTCGACCGGCAGGAGATCGTCGACACCGTCCTGAGCGGCAGCTACAAGCCGGCCACGAGTGCGCTCGCGAGCACCACCGCCGACTACACCGACCTGGGTGACCGGCTCGGCCATGACGCCGCGGGAGCGGCGAAGCTGCTCGACGAGGCGGGGTGGCGGACCGGCTCGGACGGCATCCGTACGAAGAACGGCAAGAAGCTCTCCCTCAAGGTCGTGTGGGCGTCCAACTTCGGCCCCAACCAGACCGCCCTGGAGCTGATCCAGCTGCAGCTGAAGAAGGTCGGCATCGACATCACCCTGCAGTCCACCACCATCGGGGACTTCGTCTCCCTCCGGCAGAAAGGTGACTACGACTTCTCCTGGGGCAACTCCACTCGGGTGGACCCCGACATCCTTCGTACCGGATTCTCCGGTCAGCTGCTCAACTTCGGCCATCTCTCCGACAGTGAGCTCGACGGCGTCCTGGACCAGCAGGCCGCCGCGAGCGACCCGTCGCAGCGCGGAGCGTACGTCGCTCAGGCCCAGAAGACCGTGCTGGACAAGGCCTACCAGATCCCGGCATTCGAACTGACCACCGTCCTCGGCCTGTCCGAGAAGGTCCACGAACTGGACTTCGAAGCCTCGTCCAGGCTGCAGTTCCACGACACGTGGCTGTCATGAGGAAGTATCTGGCACGACGGCTGGCGCAGTCGGTGTTCGTCCTGTGGGCGGCGTTCACCCTGTCCTTCGCCGTCCTGTACCTGCTGCCCGGCGACCCGGTGTCGATCATGGCGGCGGGCGGTGGTGAGACCAACGACATCGGCCCTGAACAGCTCGCCGAGCTCAGGAAGTCGTACGGGTTCGACAAGCCGGTCGTCGAGCAGTACGGCACGCAGCTCTGGCACGCGCTCCAGGGGGACTTCGGAAGCTCGGTGCAGAGCGGCGACGACGTCGGTCATCTGATCGCCTCGAACCTGCCGGCCACTCTGGAACTCACCTCGGCGGCCCTTCTGCTCGCGCTGGTCCTGGGCGCGGGCGTGGCACTCATCGGTACGTACACCCGGTGGCGCTGGCTGCGACAGGCGCTGCTCTCGCTGCCGGCACTCGGCGTCTCCGCACCGTCGTTCCTGGTGGGCCTGGTCCTGGTGCAGTTCTTCTCGTTCCGCTGGGGACTGCTGCCCGCCATCGGCAACGAGGGCTCCGGCAGCCTGGTCCTGCCGGTGATCACCTTGTCCCTGCCGACCGGCGCGGTGATCGCCCAGGTCTTCGCCAAGAGCCTGCGGACCACTCTCGCCGAGCCCTACGTCGAGACTGCCCTGGCCAAGGGCGCGAGCCGGGGGCGTGTGCACCTGCGGCACGCCGCCCGTAACGCGTCCATCCCACCGCTGACGGTGCTGGGCATACTGACCGGCAATCTGCTGGCGGGCTCGGTGGTCGTGGAGACGGTGTTCTCCCGGACCGGGGTGGGGCGGATCACCGCGACGGCGGTGAGCGCCCAGGACATTCCGGTGGTGCAGGGTCTGGTGGTGTTCGGCGCCCTGGTGTTCGTGCTGGCGAATCTGGCGGTCGACCTCGTCTATCCGCTGCTCGATCCACGGATAACGACGGCCGGGGCGGTGGCGCGATGACCGAGCTCATGACCGCCCGGGCACTGACCGGCGCGGCGCAGGGCACGCGCCCGCCGGCGCCCGACGGCTCCGTCCGCGAGGGGGCAGGGAAACGCGCACGGCGCCTGGCCGGGTTCCTGCTCCGCTCCCCCGGTCTCGTGCTGTCGGTCGTGCTGGTGACGCTGGTGATCGTGTCGGCGTTCTTCCCCGGGGTGTTCACCTCGCAGGACCCGCTCTCCGGGGTGCCACGCGACAGGCTTCGGAGTCCCGGTGCGGCTCATCTCTTCGGCACCGACCAGCTGGGCCGTGATCTGTTCGCCCGGGTGGTCCACGGCGCGGCGCTGTCGCTCCAGGCGACCGTGGTGGCGGTGGCCGTGGGCCTGGTGGTGGGATCGCTGCTGGGACTGCTGGCCGGGTTCATCGGTGGGCGCCTCGACGACATCCTGATGCGCGTGGTGGACGTCCTGCTGGCGATCCCGGGCCTGCTGCTGTCCCTGGCCGTGGTGACCGCGCTGGGATTCGGCACCGTCAAGGTCGCGATCGCGGTGGGCATCGCCAGTGTGGCGAGTTTCGCCCGTGTCATGCGCTCCGAGGTGCTGCGGGTGCGCAGCGCGGTGTACGTGGAGGCGGCACACTCCTCCGGAGCCCGCCACCTCTCGGTGCTGTTCCGTCATGTGCTGCCGAACTCCGCCGGTCCTGTACTGGTGTACGCCGCCGTCGACTTCGGCGCGGTCATCCTGCAGGTGTCCACGCTGAGCTTCCTCGGCTACGGAGCCGTCCCGCCGGCACCCGAATGGGGCTCACTGGTCTCGGGCGGGCGGGACTACCTGGCCACGGCGTGGTGGCTGACCACCCTGCCGGGCCTGACCATCGCGGCCACCGTGCTGGCCGCCAACCGGATCTCCCGGGCGCTCGACGGGGAAGGCAGGGAAAAGCGATGAGCGGCGAACCACTGCTCGACGTACGCGGGCTGCGGGTGTCCTACCGCACTCGTTCGGGCATCGTGCCGGCCGTGCGTGGGATCGATCTGACCGTCGGGGCGGGCGAAGTCGTCGCGGTGGTCGGTGAATCGGGCTCGGGCAAGAGCACGACGGCGCACTCGGTCATCGGGCTGATGCCGGCCGGGGGCGCACTGGAGGGCGGCGAAATCCTCTTCGACGGTGTCGATCTGGCCCGGGTGAAGGACAAGGAGCTCCGGGCGCGGCGCGGCCGGGACATCGGGCTGATCCCGCAGGATCCGATGGTGTCGCTCAACCCCGTGCAGCGCGTCGGGACCCAGGTCGCCGAGGTGCTGCTGATCCACGGGCTCGCCGACCGGGACACCGCGGCGGAGCGCGCTGTGGAGATCCTCGGGCAGGCAGGTCTGCCCGACCCCGGGGTTCGGGCCAGGCAGTATCCTCACGAGCTCTCCGGCGGTATGCGGCAGCGGGTGCTGATCGCCATCGCCGTGGCCGCCAGGCCCCGGCTGGTGATCGCCGACGAGCCGACCAGCGCCCTGGACGTCACGGTGCAACGGCAGATCCTGGACCACATCGGGAGCCTCACCCGGGAGTCGGGCACCGCCGTCCTGCTGATCACCCATGACCTCGGGGTCGCCGCGGACCGGGCTCAGCGCATCGTGGTCATGTCCCAGGGCGAGGCCGTCGAGACCGGCTCCACGGAGCAGGTGCTGAACGACCCGCGGCACGCCTGCACCAGGCGACTGCTGGCCTCAGCACCGAGCCTGGCGGGTGGCCGTCTCGTGGCCGAGCGCAGGGGTGCCACCGCGCCGTCCGGCGCACCCGGTGCATCCGGCGCACCCGGTGCATCCGGTGCACCGTCGGGAGGCGCACGGGAGGATCTGCGCAAGCGTGACGCGGCCACGGATCTCGTCGTCGCCCGGAACCTGGTGAAGGACTTCCCGCTGCCCGGCCGGACGGGTGGGGCCAGGACGCTGCGTGCCGTCGACGACGTCAGCTTCGCCATCGGCCACGGCGAGACGTTCGCGCTGGTCGGGGAGTCGGGCTCCGGCAAGTCCACCACGGCACGCCTGGTGGTGCGGCTGGCGGATCCCTCGCAGGGCGCTGTCACCTTCGACGGACAGGACATCACGGGCCTGCGCGGCGGCGCGTTGCGACGGCTGCGGCGGCGCATGCAGATCGTGTACCAGAGCCCGTACGCGTCCCTGGACCCACGCCAGTCCGTCGCCGAGGTGATCGCCGAGCCGCTGCGGGCGTTCGGTGTCGGCAGCCGCAGGGAACGCACGGAGCGGGCGTCCGACCTGCTGGAACGGGTGGCGCTCCCGGTCTCCGTGCTGCGGCGCAGGCCGTCCGAGCTGTCCGGCGGCCAGCGGCAGCGGGTGGCGATCGCCCGGGCGCTCGCCCTGGAGCCCGACCTGGTCGTGTGCGACGAGCCGGTGTCGGCGCTCGACGTGTCCGCGCAGTCGCAGATACTGGAACTGCTCGTGGATCTCCAGCGCGACCTGGGCCTGAGCTACCTCTTCATCTCCCACGACCTGGCCGTGGTACGCCAGATCGCCGACCGGGTGGGGGTGATGCGGCACGGTCGTCTGGTCGAGACGGGCACGACCGACGACATCTTCGCGGCGCCTGCCGATCCGTACACGAAGGAGCTGCTCGCCGCCATCCCCGGCGGCCTGCAGGTGGCCGCCGCCACCTGAATCCCGCACAGCCCCGCTCGACGCAAGGAGCACCGCATTGGACGTCCACGCATCGCTGACCGACGTGGTCGGCAACACGCCGCTGGTGCGGCTCAACCGCGTCACGGGCACGGTGTCCGTACCCGTCTACGCCAAACTGGAGTACGTCAATCCGGGCGGCAGTGTGAAGGACCGTATCGCTCTGTCGATGGTGGAGGCGGCCGAGGAGGCCGGGCTGCTCCTGCCGGGCGGCACCATCGTCGAGGGCACATCGGGCAATACGGGGGTCGGCCTGGCCATGGTCGCCGCGCAGCGCGGCTACCGCTGTGTCTTCGCGATCCCGGAGAAGAGCAGCACCGAGAAGATCGCCGTACTGCGCGCCTACGGTGCCGAGGTCATCGTCTGCCCCAGCGATGTGCCGCGCGAGGACCCCTCCCATGTGCACTCCGTGGCCGGCCGTGTGGCCGCCGAGACACCGGGCGGCTGGCTGGCCGACCAGTACGACAATCCGGCCAACCCTCTGGCCCACCACCGCACCACGGGGCCGGAGATCTGGCGGCAGACCGACGGGCGCATCACGCATCTGGTGTCCGGGATCGGCACGGGCGGCACCATCACCGGGACCGGCGGGTATCTCAGGGAGGTGAGCGGTGGCCGGGTGACGGTCGTGGGCGCCGACCCCGAGGCCTCGCTCTACTCCGGCGGCGACGGCAGCCCGTACGACGTGGAGAGCATCGGCCGGTTCCGCCACCCCGAGACGGTGGACGACACCTGGCCGCAGTCCTACGACCCGGGGGTCGTGGACCGGTTCGAGCGGATCAGTGACCGCGACTCCCTGCTGACCGCCCGGCGTCTGGCCCGGGAGGAGGGGCTGCTCGTCGGCGGCTCCGCGGGCACGGCGGTTGCGGCCGCCCTGCGGGTGGCGGCCGAACTGGGCCCGGACGACCTCGTGGTGGTGCTGCTGCCGGACTCCGGCCGCAACTATCTGTCCAAGGTCTTCGACGACGACTGGCTGCGCGGTCTCGGCCTGCTGGAGGACGACGACCCCGCCGGGGCCACGGAGACCGCTGGGACCGCCGGCCCGTCGGAGACCGCAGACTCGGCGGACGACCGGATCACGGACGGTGCCAGGTGAGCGCGGAGCAGTCATTCGACACGGACGTCCTGTCGTCGGGCGAGGGCACCGTGCGGTGGGTTGCCGCCGACTGGGACCACCCCGACGCGCTGGCCCTGCGCAACCGGATGGACACCGAACTGCGGCCTCGTTACGCCCCCTTCGACGCCGAACGTGCGGGCCGTCGGCCGGCGCCGCCGAGCGCGGCTGAGATAGCCGTCACCTGGCTCGCGTACAAGGGTGCGAGGCCGCTGGCGACGGCCTCCCTGAGGCTGCTGCGCCGGCGCGACGGTGCGGACCTCTACGAGGTCAAGCGCGTCTACGTGCACGACGAGCACCGCGGGCGGGGCCTTGCGAGCGCGGCGCTCGACGCCGTGGAGAACAGCGCCCGCGCGCTCGGCGCCGACCGGCTCCACCTGCAGACCGGGAAGCTCCAGCCGGAGGCCATGGGGCTCTACGAACGGCAGGGCTGGCACCGCGTCCCCTGCTATCCGCCCTACGACACCGACCCGTTCAGCGTCTGCTTCGGCAAGCACCTGTGACACGGCCGGGGCGGCCCACCAGCAACCACCTGAAGGAGCGAGGATGACAGTCAACGACGTCGACCAGGGCAATTTCGTCCAGGAATGGGAGCAGTGGCACCGTGAGCACGAGGAAGTGCTCTCCGCACCGCACGGGTTTCTCGCCATCACGAGCCTGCACTGGCTGAGCGCCGAACCGACCCGCTTCGAGGACGCACCCGGGACGTGGTCCAGCACGCCGGACGGGGTGGTGGTCGAGCTGGCGGAGGGCGAGGAACTCACCGTCGACGGCGTCGCGGTCCACGGCCGGCACGACTTCGGCATCATCGGTGAGCGGGACAGTCTGTTCCCCGGCTCCGGGGACGCGGTCATCGAGGTCGCCAAGCGTGGCGGACACGACATCCTGCGCCCGCGCCACCCCGAGAACGCGCTGCGCACCTCGTTCACCCGGACCCCCGCTTACGCGCCCGACCCCCGGTGGATCCGTTCCGGCCGCTTCGTTCCGTTCGATCCGCCGCGCCCGGTGACCGTCGGCGCGTCGGTCGAGGGCCTGGAGCATGTGTACGACTCCCCCGGCCAGGTCGAGTTCGAACTGGCCGGTGAGGTCCACCGGCTGACGGCGTTCAACGGCAAGCGCGCCGGCAGTCTGACGGTGCTGTTCACGGACAAGACGTCGGGGGTGACCACCTATGCGGCGAACCGCTCCCTCCAGGTCGCGCCGCCCGACGCCGAAGGGCGGGTGAGCATCGACCTCAATCGCGCCGCGAATCTTCCCTGTGCCTACACCGATCTGGCGACCTGCCCTCTGCCCCCGGCGGAGAACCGTCTGCCGGTCGCGGTAGAGACGGGCGAGAGGATCCCGCTGGAGCGCGGCGGACAGCCCTGATCCTGTCCGGCTGGCAGCCCGCTCGCCCTCGGCGCCACCCAGGACCTGCCCTCGGGCGATCCCGGCTCGGGCAATCACTGGATCAACGACGACGGCCGCTCCAGCGGATCGGGCAGCGTGACCTACGGCGGCGCCTGGAACTCCGGCACGGGCTGCGCGGCCCAGTGCTTCTGGGGCGACGACCACTGGAGCGACAGCACGGACGCCTCGGCCTCGTTCTCCTTCACCGGCACCCGTATCGTCCTGCTGTCCGTCAAGGACACGGGCAACGGCTACGCGGACATCAGTATCGACGGCGGAGCGGAACAGACGGTGGACTTCCACGGCCCCCTCCGCATCGGGGAGGCCGTGCAGTACAGGAGCCCGCGACTCGAGTCCGGGGCCCACACCCTCCGCGTGCGGGTGACCGGTCAGCACAACTCCGACTCCCAGGGGTCCTTCGTGAGCGTCGACCGTGCCGAGGTCTATGCCGACTGAGGCGGTCGGTCGGCCGGGGTGTGCGGATCCGGTCGGGACAACGTCTCGGACAGTGGCAGTCCGTCCCGCGCTGCGGCGAGCTCCACGCGCCCGCAGTGCGGCGCGCGTCCGCGGACGGTAGCCGGGCTCCCTGCCGCATCCGCACGCCGACCGGCCTTCGTAGCGCAGTCCTTCGCCGAGCAACGCCGTCACCACCGACCGAGCCCCGGCATCGCGCCTCGGCGGAGGAGCGAAATCATGACCGGCGCGGAGGAGAGGTCGGGCACAGTCCGGGCAGGGGTGCTCCCGGCTCGGATCCGGGTGCTGCTTGAAGCTGACACGGCATGAGACACATGCGAGTGCAGCTTTGTAGGAGGTCTCGGCGTAGAAGCGCACACGGTCGCCCTACCGAGCGGAAGCCACAGCCGTCCGAAGGTGCGCCGGACCGGAGCCGCACACGGGACCGTCAGGAGAAGTCCAGCACCAGGCGGCCGCGCAGCCCGCCGGCTTCCAGCCGGCGGTGGGCCTCGGCAGCGTGGTCGGCGGGCAGCACCTCGGCGACGCGCAGTGTCAGGATGCCTTCCTCGGCCTGACGGCTCAGCGTGCGCAGCCGCTCGGTGTCGGTCAGCGCGGTGGCCACCAGCACCGGATGCACTCGGATGCCGCGCCCCGACAGGGGCTCCGACGAGTCTGACCAGCCCCGCAGTTCGGCCAGTGCCCCGCCGTCGGCGACGGCGGGCAGGACTTCGGTGGTCTGTATCGAACCGTCCACGAGGCCGGCGACACCGTCGGGGGCCAACGCGCGGATGCGGGCGGCGACTCCGGCGCCGCGCTCGACGACGTGGTCGGCGCCCGTATCGCGCACCAGGTCGGTGTCCTTCGGGGCGGCGTCCGCGACGACCGTCAGCCCGTCGGCCTTGGCCAGCTCGATCGCGTACCCGCCGACGGCACCGGCCGCGCCGGTCACCGCCACGGTTCCGCCGGGCGGTACGGCCAGCGCGTCCAGAGCCATACGGGCGGTCAGGGCGTTCATCAGCAGGGTGCTCGCGGCGGGGAAGTCCGCGCCGTCGGGGGCCGGAACCACCGATGCGGCGGGTACCACGATCTGTTCGGCGTACGCCCCGCCGTGCGGGCCGGTGGGCAGCACCACTGCGACGACCCGCTGACCCACGGCGAGCCGGTCGTCGCTCCCGGGGCCGAGCTGATCGATCACACCCGCGGCGTCCATGCCGGGGACGTACGGGGGCCGGCTGTCCGGCGCCATATGCTCGGCGTACACACCGCTCCGCACCGCGATGTCCGTCGGGTTCACCGCGGCTGCCCGCACGCGGATGCGTACCTCGCCGGGACCTGCATGCGGCGCGGGCAGTTCAAGGACCTGCAGCGCTTCGGGACCGCCGAATTCGTACACGCCTATGCTCTTCATACCGGGGTGCAACCAGCCCCGCCCGCACGGCATTCCATGGAACCTGCCCCGTTTCCGGCGTCCGTGACGGCCGGGAACGGGGCAGGTGCGGGTCTACGGACGGTCAGGAGGCGACGAAGTTCGCGACCTGGCCCAGCACGACGGTGTCCGCCAGGTACCCGATGTGCGTCTGGCAGACGACGTTGTTGTTCGTCGCGCCGTCCAGCCGGGTGCTGGTGTACGGAAGGATGATGCCGTCGCAGGCCGAGTACCACGTCGCGTACTTGGTGTCACCCGGCGTTTCGTCACCCGAGGTGATCTGGGAGATGAACGAGGAGCCCGGGTACATCTGCTGGCAGGTCGTGTAGACGAGGCAGGCGCCGGCGTACGTGGTCCCGTGGTTCGCGCCCGCGATCGACGCGAGGTGGCTGACGCTGGTGTCACCGCCCAGCACCTTCAGGTAGTACTGGCTGACCAGGCCGCCCATCGAGTGGTTGACGATGGCGACCTTGCTCGCGCCGGTCCTGGACTTCACGTCATCGACGAAGGTGGCCAGGCCCTGGGCGTTGCTGATGTTGTTGCCGTAGGAGTTGTACTCGTAGGCGAAGAGGTCGGAGCTGGACCAGCCCTTGAGCTGGAAGACGCTTCTCGCGGTGACCCAGTTCGAGGCGTTGCCGGTGTACCCGTGGACGAAGACGACCGGCGTGCTGGTCGACAGCGGCCGGGCCGCGGCCTCGGTGGTCCGTGCTGCCGAGGTTGACGTGGCGTCCGCGGCAGGGGCCGCGCCGGCCGTCGGGGCCGAGGAGAACAGGGTGAACGCGACCGTGGCGGCCGCGAGGAAGCCGAGTAGCCGGCGGGGCGAACGACGCATGGAGCACTCCTGACGGGGATGCGGGTGCCTGACCCGACAAGAGTCGGGGCCCGCGGCGTCGGCGCCATCGGTGAAATCACCGGCGTTCGCCGGCGGCGCCCGGGGCTCCTGGACTTCTCGTCCTCGCCGGTGCGCGCAACGGCCCTTTTGCCGTCTCGGCGAGGACGTGGACACTGGGAGGAGCGAGGCGCCGGCCGCCGGATCGGAGGCAGAGGCCCCCTCTCCGCCCTCGGGGCCGGAGCATGGTCTGGAGGCCGGAGCATGGCCCGGAAGGCCGTGAGCGCCTGGAAGGCTGTGAGCGCATGTCCGCGATCGGGAGCCGACGGTGGCGTACGAATCCGCTGCGCCGGGGAATCGATGTCCTCGAGGCACGGCTGTTCCTTCTCCTGTGCGCCCTGGTTCTCGTATGCGCTTCGGCGATCGGCATGGCACAGGGCTGGGGCGCCCTCGACGAGGGGCGGTCGGTCGCCGCCGAACAGCGCGCGGACCGGCACCCCGTGCGCGCCGTGGTCCTGCGCGACGCCGCCAGGTCCGGCCCGTGGGCGGACGAGTCGGGGCGTTCCGAACGCGTCTCGGTGCCGGTTCGCTGGGCCTCCTCCCCCGGTGGCGACTCCACCGGGGGGAACGCGCTGGTCGCCCCGGGGACCAAGCGCGGGGAGAGCACGAAGGTCTGGCTGGACAGCCAGGGCCGCCACACCTCCGCCCCTCTCGGGGACAGCGACGTGTGGGCGGACGCGCTGCTGGAGGGCGGGGGCGGCGCGGCCGTCACCATCGGCGTCGGCGTACTGACCGGGCTCGGGATCCGGGTGGTGTGCAACCGGCGGCGGGCGGCCGGCTGGGAGACGGAATGGAGCAGGGTGGAACCGCAGTGGAGCCGACGTGTCTGAACCCCGACGCGTGATTCAACCTCTCCCGTTCATCCCCTGTCCCTCGCCCTGCGCGGCTCGCCGGGCACGGTGATCACCGGGCATTCCGCGGATCTGCCCGTATCCACCTTCGCGGAGACGGCCGTCCCGGGAAACGCCGCGCGGTCCCGCTCCTCTGATCTGAGCCTGCCGCGCCGCGGCTTCCAGCCAGTCCTCATCGGTGTCGCACCGAACGGCCGCCGTCACCTCAAGACCCACGGAACCGACCATGATCGCGCCGGATCCGCCGCGTCCACGGTTACCCACGACGATGGAGTCGTGGGGGCCGGTCGCTTCGTGCAGGGCCGGGACCGGCTCCCTGCGACTGAGCCGCAGGCATGCGTCTTCCCTGGCGGGCCACGCTCAGTGGCCGCGGACGACGATGCGCCGCCCCGTCACCCTGTCGGGTGTCACCACGATCCATTGATCCCGCTGCCCACCGGCCCACGGAGAGGAGGTGTGTGCGGCCGTCTCGAGCCGCTGGACGGCCTCCGGCTCGGTGACGGCCCGTGCCTCACCGACGATCAGCACACTCCATCCCCGGCTGAAGGCGTCGTCGATGTGGTCCACCTCGAAGGCGGTCTCGTGCCCGGCCGCCTCCACCGGGCCGGAGTCGGGTGAGGTCCGGTAGGCGACCTCTTTCCGGGTCGCGACGTAGTTGACGGGGAAGACGGCGGGGCCTCGCTCGTCGCCGACCACCACGCGCCCCACACCGTGGGTCCCGAGCAGTTCCCAGCACTCCTCCTGGTCCAGCTCCACCAGCTCCGGGTGGTAGGCCGCCCGGCCCACACCCGGTGGCAGGCCGACCGTGCCCCCGGTGAGCTCGTCCACCGTCGTCTCGAGCGCATTGGCCAGCCGCACCATGAAGCCCATCCCGTGGGCTCCGGGCTGGGTCTCCACGTACTCGATGTATCCGGGTGCGGAGGCGGTACGGAGCGCGAGCTCCCTCCGGGACAGCCCCAGATACTCGCGCCGCGCCGCCACACGTCTGCCGATGTCGCCCACTGCCGGTGCACCGGGCCCGTGCGGGGCCTTCTGCGATCGGTCGGCCATGACGCTTCACCTTCCTGCGGTCGGACGGCGGAGCGGGCGCCGCGCCCGCCCACGACGAGCCGGCGGCGCGACCGCCGTCAGTTCACGCTAGGCACGGATGCACGTCACCGCACCACGGCCGAGGACGTGACGCCGCCCCCGTCCCCGCTGGCGCGCCACCCGGAGCCCGGGCACTGTGGACGGAGAAGGACTCGGACGAGCGATGAGGCGGTCATGGACAGCGATACGGAAACTCCCCGCGTCGTGGTCGGTGTCGACGGATCCACCCCGTCCCAGGAAGCCCTGCGATGGGCGGCTCAGCATGCCCAGCTCACGGGTGCTGTCGTCGAGGCCGTGTGCGCCTGGGACACCCCGTCGGAGATCGGCTGGGCAGGACCTGCCACGGAGGCCGGCTTCGACCTGGAGCAGGCGCGGCTCCGCTTCACCGAGGGGATCCGCTCGGTCTTCAGTGAGGTCAAGCCCGCCGAGGTACGCGAGATGCTCGTCCGCGGAGACCCTTCCGAAGTGCTGGTGCGGGCCTCGGAAGGGGCGGAGCTGCTCGTGGTCGGCGACAGCGGACGGGGCGGTTTCGCCCGGGCCATGCTGGGCTCCGTGAGCCAGCGCTGCGCACAGCACGCCAAGTGCCCCGTGGTCGTGGTCCGGGCCAACGGGGACAGAACCTAGAGGACCTTGGCCAGGAAGGCCTTGATCCGGTCGTTGTCGTTGCCGGGTGAGAAGAACTCCTCGGGCGGCAGGTCCGCGGCTATCCGGCCGCCGTCGATGAAGACGACGCGGTCCGCGACCTTCCGGGCGAATCCCATCTCGTGGGTGACCACGACCATCGTCATGCCGTCCTTGGCCAGACCGCTCATGACCTCGAGGACGTCATGGACCACCTCGGGGTCCAGCGCGGACGTGGGTTCGTCGAAGAGCATCAGCTGCGGGTCCATGGCCACGGCCCGCGCGATGGCGACGCGCTGCTTCTGGCCTCCGGAGAGCCGGTTGGGGAAGATGTCCGCCCGGTGGCTCATGCCCACCCGGCCGAGCAACGCACGGCCTCGTTCCTCGGCCTCCTCACGGCTGCGCCCCAGCACGTTCATCTGCGGCAGCACGACGTTGCGCAGCGCGGTCATGTGGGGGAACAGGTTGAACTGCTGGAAGACCATGCCCATACGGGAGCGCAGCTGGTTGAGGTCGGACCGCGTCGCGCTGAGCTCCTCCCCCGCGAACACGACATGGCCGGTGGTCGGTGTCTCAAGCAGGTTGAGACAGCGCAGGAAGGTCGACTTGCCTCCTCCGCTGGGCCCGATGACGGCGACGACCTGGCCCGGCTCGACGGTGAAGTCGATGCCGCGCAGCACTTCGTGGTCGCCGTACGCCTTGGTGACGCCGTGGGTTTCGAGGAGTGCCATCAGACATACACCGCCATCTTCTTTTCGATCGCCTGGGTCGCGGATCCGATGAGGTTGGTCAGGACGTAGTAGAGGAAGCCGATGAACAGATAGACGGTCAGTGCGTCGAACGTGCGGGAGATGATCGTCTGGCCGACGAGGAAGAGTTCACCGATGGTGATGAAGGAGACCAGTGCGGAGTTCTTCGTCAGCGACACGAACTCGTTGCCCAGCGGGGGCAGCATGCGCAGGAACGCCTGGGGCACCACGACATGGCGCATGGCCGCGCCGTGCGACATGCCGCAGGAACGGGCGGCCTCGATCTGGCCACGGTCCACCGCCTGTACGGCGCCGCGGAAGATCTCGGTGACGTAGGAGCCGCTGTAGAGGCCGAGGGCGAGCACCCCGGCGACCATGGGCGACAGTTGCAGTCCGAGCTGCGGCAGACCGAAGTAGATGAAGAACAGCTGGACGACGAACGGGGTTCCGCGGATCACCGAGACGTAGGCGTTGCCCAGCCAGCGCACCGGAAGGACCTTGCTGAGCTTGGCGAAGCCGCCGAGCATGCCGAGGATGAGGCTGAGGCAGAGCGACAGGAGGATGACCATGACGCTGACCAGCAGACCGTGCCAGATCTGGTCCCAGGAGTCCACGATCGTCGACGGGTTGAGGAGAGGCTGGTCCTTATCGGACTTGGCCGTGTCCTTGGCGGCGAACCACTTGTCGGTCAGCTTCGCGTACGAGCCGTCGGACTTCATGTTCTTGAGTGCGGAGTCGAACGCAGCGGTCACCGCGGTATCCGACTTCGGGAAGGCGTAGCCGTAGTTCTCACCGGTCAACCGCTTGCCGACCTGCTTCAGGCCGCCTTGCTGGGCGATGAAGTACTGACCGCCGGGCGCTCCAGTGACGACGGCGTCGGCCTGGCCGAGCTTCACCGAGGAGAACATCTGCTCGTTGGTCTGCACGGTCACGGGCTGGGCGCGGGGCTGGTGCTCCTTGAGCCACTCCACGGACTTGGTGCCGACCTGCACCGCGACCTTCTTACCCGCCAGGTCGTCCAGTACGTGCACGGAGTCGTCGTCATCGGGGACGAACATCGCGAGCCCACCGGGATAGTAGACATCGGTGAAGTCCACGGCCTTGGAGCGGGCGTCACTGATGTAGATCGCCGAGGCGCCGACGTCCATCTGGTGGGCCTGCAGCGCCGGGACGATGTTTCCGAACGGCATCTGCGTGAACGTGACCTTCTTGATGCCCGCTCGCTCGGCCAGTGCCCGGACCAGCTCGACATCGAAACCGGTCTTGCCGCCCCCGGCCTCGGTGAACTCGAAGGGCGGGAACGTCGCGTCGGTACCCACGCGCAAGGTCGCCTTGCCCGAGCGGAGCCGGTCGAGCTTCTGGGCACCCTTCTCCTGGCTTCCCTCGCCTGCCTGGTCGGCGAGGGCGGGCGAGGCGCCGGCCAGCAGGAGGACCGACGCGAGGAGCCCGGCCAGGACGGCCGCGGCCCTTCGTCCTATGCGTGCTTTTACCATGTTCAACTCCATTCGGACCGTGTGTGGCGCGGACGTGACGCCCGGTGGCCACCGACGGGACGGGGGCGTGGTCAGCCGACGGGGGCGGTGGCCGTGCCGGTGGGCGCGGTGGCACGGCCGCGGGCTCGGTGGGCGCCGACCGTGAGGGTGTGGGCGAGCCGGGCCGCCAGCCCGGCGGTGCGGTGGTCGATGTCGTAGGCGGGATTCAGCTCGACGATGTCCGCGAGCGTGAGTTTCGGGTCGGCTGCGATCGCCTTGCAGATCTCGACGATGACCGTCGGTGGGACGCCGACCGCGGCGGGCGCGCTGACACCGGGGGCGGACGCGGCGGGCAGCACATCGAGATCGATGGTCAGGTACAGCACGTCGACGGATTCCACGAATCGCGCCACGAAGTCGAGCACCTCGGGAAGATGCCGCTCCTGGCACTCCTCGTCCGTCCGGTACCGGACGTTCAGGGCGTTCGCGGTGTCGAAGAGGGCTGTGGTGTTGCTCGGCTCGCTGATGCCCACGACCGCGTAGGTGAAGGGCGCGCCGCGGTCGGCCTCCAGGTCGGCGATCTGCCGGAAGGGGGTGCCCGATGTCGCCCGCGTCGCCTCGCGCAGATCGAAGTGCGCATCGAGGTTGAGGATGCCGAGCCGCCGCCCGTCCAGGGCGCCTCCGGCGGCGAGCCCCTGGTAGGAGCCGTACGCGGTCTCGTGACCGCCGCCGAGCACCAGGGGGAGATGGCCGGCGCGGACCAGCGAGGAGACGGCGGCCGCGAGCCGGTCGTGGCCGTCCTCCAGGTCCTCCGCCACCACCGTGACGTCGCCCATGTCGTGGACGACGATGCCGGCGTCCAGGGCCTTGGACGCCAGGGCCCGGCGGATCTCACCCGGGCCGTCGGCCGCTCCCCGGCGCCCGCCGTTGCGGCGTACGCCTTCGTCGCTGCGGAAGCCGATCACGGCCGTGCCCGGGGTGGTGGCATCGTCCGCGTTGACCGCGGAATGCCAGCGTCTGTGCGCCGCGCCCTGACCGTCGACACGCCCGGTCCAGGCGGGGCGGGCGTTGGCGTCGGGGGTGGTGACAGGGCTGGGGGGCGTGTTCATGTGCAGTCCGAATTCATGGCAGTGATGTGGCCGAGGCGTCATGACAGGGGTTCGTCGAAGCGACTGATGTCCTGAGCCGCGGCGTGGGTGAGGGTGAGCAGGGCCTGATGGCTGCGACGCACCCGGAATTCGGGTGCCATGGTGCTGACGGTGCCGTTGACCTGGCCGAGCCGGTCGAAGACGGGCACGCTGACTCCCCATACGCCTTCGTCGACGGCCCCGGTGCTCACCGCGTATCCGCGGTCGCGGACACGCCTCAGTTCCAGGTGGAGTGCCGCGACGCGTTCGGCGGTGAGCTGGTGGGCCTCGCTGACCTCGGCGATGCGCTCGGCGGGAAGGTGGGCGAGTATCGCCTGCGCGCTGGCTCCGAAGGTCAACGGCTTGGTCAGGCCAGGAGAGAAGCTGCACTTGATCACCCGCGCTCCCTCGGCGGCCTCGACGCACAGCACGTGGTGACCGCTGGGAATCAGGAAGGCGGCCAGCTCCTGGGTGTCGGCCGTGAGCTGGGTCAGCCGGCGCTTCACCTCGCCCCCGCTGAGCATCTCGCGACGGTAGTTTTCAGCCATCTGAACGGCGAGCGAGCCGGCGCAGTACCGGCCGCGGGTGCGGGTGTGGCCTGCGAGGCCGAGCTGCACGAGATCGTTCAGGTGCCGGTAGACCGCACTGATGGGGATCCCGGTACGTCGGGACAGATCCTGGGCCGTCACGGTCGTCTGCTCGGCGAGTGCGGCCAGGATCACGCCGGTGCGGTACCCCGGCCCCTGTGGAGTCGTTCTCGATGTCACCCGGTGGACAGTAGGGGTTTGTTTCGGCCATGCGGGATCCGTCCACCCACTGGATGGGAATTTACCTATCGATCAGTGGGAAGTGCCCACGCCCGACGGACTCCCTGGCCCGCCTCGTCCTCGACGTCACCCGATCAGGGGACGAGTTCTGGAGGCCCGTTGTTCGGTGCTTGTTTGTCCGGCGCTCACGCGCGACACCGAACAACCTCCCACCGCTACAAAGAGGCGGTGGCACCGAGCACGGTGCCACCGTCCGGTGCGGTCCGGGAGGGAGAGGGAGATGCTGAAGCACGTACGTCGACGCTGGGCTGTGACCATCGCGGTCGCCGGCTCCCTGTCGGCCGGCCTGCTCGCCACCGGCGGGTGTTCGCAGGGCGACAGCCCTGCCGGGCGGGTCCGCCACGCGGTGCGTGTGACAGGCGAGGCCGCGACCCTCGATGTCGCCGAGCAACTCCTGGAACGTGACTGCATGGAGAAGCAGGGGTTCCGCTTCTGGGTGGTTCCGAAGGCCCCGGCGCGGCGCTCCTTTCCGTACGTCGTCGACGACATCGCCTGGGCCAGGAAGCACGGATACGGCTCCCGGTTGCGGGCGGACCTGGAGAAGGCCGGATCGGCCGATCCCAACCGGACGTACTTCGGGTCGCTCCCTCCTGAGCGCCGGGCAGCTCTGGCCGGCGCGCTCAACGGGCCGCGTCCGACAGGGCTGCGCGCGACCCTGCCCAGCGGCATCGAGGTCAGCCACAGCGATCAGGGGTGCACCGCCGAGGCCGAGCGCCGTCTCTACCACGACCTGGCCGCGTGGTTCCGGGCCACACGGGTCACGGACAACCTGGGCGGGGCCCGGGCGGGGATGGTCGTCCAGGACGAGCGGTACCGGGAGGCGGCCGCCCGGTGGAAGCACTGCATGCGCGGTAAGGGGTACGCCTTCGACACGCCCGCTCAGAGCGCGGAGGGCGCGCTCGATCCGAGCCGCGGATTCACCCACGAGCAGGAGATCCGGCTCGCCGTCACAGAAGCCGGCTGTGCGCACAGCTCAGACCTGTCACGGGTGGCCGCGTCGCTCGACAGGGAGTACGGGGCCCGGCTCCGCGAGCGCTACTCCAAGGAGGTGGGTGACCTGGCCCGCCTCAGGCGCGAGGCGCTGCCTCGTGCCCGCGCGGTGATCGCCCGAGGGTGAGAGACACCGCGCCTCCACAGACAACCGCGGCGATCCCGCCACGGTCGAACCGAGAAGAAGCAGAAGAAAGCATGGGACAAGCATGATGATCAGGCACGTTGTCATCACCGGTGTCGCCACGGCAAGCCTGGCGTTCGCCTTCACACCCGCGGTCGGCGCTCCCACGCAGGGGTCCCACGCGCCGGCCGCCCAGGCCCCGGACGGACTGCTGCACGCCTGGACCGATGCCGGAGGCAGGGGGCATCACTGCACGTGGGGCGGGCCTTCGGACAACTGGGGCACGTGCCGGAACGCGGCCTCCGACATCTGGAACAACGGAACCGCCGTCACTCTGGACGCCGTCGACCTGTACTGGGGCACGAGCGGGACCGGTGCGCACGCGTGCATCAGTCGCGGTGACTCGTGGAACAACCTGCCGGTCGACATCCACAAGTTCACCTACGGCCAGGGTCTCGGCGGCTTCGGTGAGTCCGTCAACGACAACATCTCCTCCCACCGATGGGTGGACTACTGCTCGCAGGGCTGACGTCGAGCCCTGCGGCCGACACCGCCGTTGAGCCCGGTGACACGCCTGTCCGGGCTCAACGTGCGGAAGCGCACGGCACCCGGTAGGGGATGCCGGGCAGGTACTGCCGTGCGTCGGCCGGTGTGAGCGCCTGGTCGCCCGCTGTGCGGCAGATGCGCCGGGCGACACGGTCGGCGTCGACGTCCCAGAGCAGGGCCGTCCAGTCCTCGCTGCCCGTCACGAGGGTGTGGCCGTCCGGGCTGAAGGCGACGGCGTCGACCGACTTGGTGTGTCCGGAGAGGACCGCCAGCTCGTCGGGATGGCGCGGGTCCCTGACGTTCCAGAGTCGTCCGTTGTTCTCCGCGCTGGCCAGGATCCGGCCGTCGGGACTGAACGCCAGGGCCCGGATGCCGTCAGGATGGCTGCCCGGCGTGGCGATCACGCCGGGGGCCAAGCGGTCGGCCACGTCCCACAGCCGGATGGTGCGGTCGTCGCCTGCGGACGCCAGGACGTGGTCGCGGGGGCTGAACGCCAGTGCCTTGACGGCGTCGCGGTGGCCCGTGAGCCTGGCCAGTGGGCGCGGCCGACCGGGTCGTGCGGTGTCCCACAGCCGGATGGTGCGGTCCCTGCTGCCGCTGGCCAGCGTCCGGCCGTCCGGGCTGAAGGCGACCGTCTCCACCTGGTCACGGTGCGCCCGCAGCACGGTGAGGGGCTTGGGGTGCCGTGCGTCGGCCATGTCCCAGAGCCGTACGGTGTGATCGGCGGCCGCGCTGGCGAGGATGTGGCCGTCCGGGCTGAACGCGAGAGCGTTGACGGCCCCTGAGTGGCCGGTGAGACGGGCCAGCGGGCGCGGGTTGCCGGGATCGGTGGTTTCCCAGAGCCGGATCGTGCGGTCGAGGCTCGCCGTGGCGAGCAGCTTCTTCCCGGGCGCGAAGACGACGTCGTTGACCGCGGCGGTATGGCCGGTCAGGACGGAGAGCGGCTTCGGCCGGTAGGGGTCGGCGACGTTCCACAGACGTACGGTGTTGTCGAAACCGCCGGTGGCCACCGTCCGTCCGTCCGGACTGAATCCGGCCGCGTACAGCGAGCTGGTATGGCCGAGCAGCAGTGGCCCAGGCAGCACCCAGAGCCGTGTGGTGTGGTCCTCGCCGGCGCTGGCGAGGGTACGGCCGTCAGGGCTGAACGCGGCGGAAGGGATGCTGCCGATGTGGCCGGTGAGGGTGAGCAGGGCGTCGGGTCGCGCCGGATCCGCCACGTTCCACAGGCGAAGCTTGCCGTCCGCCCCGCCGCTGGCCAGGGTGCGGCCGTCAGGGCTGAAGGTCACCGTCTCGACGATGTCGGTGTGTCCGGTGAGCACGGACAGCGGCCGGTCGGCAGGGCTGCCGGATGTGTTCCAGAGCCGGACCGTGTGATCGGCGCCCGCGGTGGCGAGGGTACGGCCGCCGGGACCGAAGGCCACCGCAAGGCTCGGGTCCGTGCTGATCCTCGTACGGTCCGCGTAGCGCGGGCGTCCCGGGGCGCCGGCTGCGGCGGACCACCGTGAGACGCCGTCAGGCCCCGAGGCCGCGAGGGTGCGGCCGTCAGGACTGAACGCCACGGAATCGAGGCGCTCGTGACGGCCCGCCGCTCCATGGGCGGCCGGCAGGGCGGCGTACGCGGAGGTGTGCCCACGGCTGGTGGTGTGCCACAGCTGTACGGTGCCGTCGGCTCCGGCCGACGCCACCGTACGGCTGTCCGGGCTGAACGCCACGGAGGCCAGGGCAGCTCCCTGTCCACGGCCGGGTGCGGGCACGGGTGTCAGGACTGCCCGTGCCTTCGGTTGCGCGGGGCCGGTCACATCCCACAGACGCACCGTCCCGTCCTCGCCCGCCGAAGCGAGGAGACGGCCGTCCGGGCTGAACGCCGCCGACCGCACGTCGCCCGTGTGCCCCGTGAGCGCGGCGAGCCGCCGTGGACGGTAGGGGTCGGCGACGTTCCACAGACGTACGACATGGTCCTGTCCGGCCGCTGCGAGTATCCGCCCGCCCGGGTGATAGGCGACCGCGTCGAACTGGTCGTCGCCGCTCAGCTGGGTCGCGTACGGGGTGGCGTACGAGCTGAGCACCGTGCCGCGGGCTGCGGTGGTGGGATGGAGGCGGTAGGCGACCAGGCCGAGTTGGAGCGCGCGGGCGGGGTCGGTGGAGCGCAGCGCGGACGACTGGTCCGCGACCTGTTGCGACACCGCGATGTCGCGCTGTCGCGTGGCCTGTTGCTCCGCGCGCCAGGCGAATCCGGTGGCGGCCACCGTACCCGCGAGGAGGACCGCGAGGAGCACGGTCAGATGCCGCAGTCTCCTGGCGCGACGGCCGGCCGTCGCCTCTTCCGACACCTGGGCGGCGATGCTGGTGTGGAGGAACGCCCTCTCCCGGGGACTGAGCTTCCCGGCGTCGCCCCGCTGCGCCCACTGCCGTGTCCTGGCCAGCCGGACTCCCCGGTAGAGGGCGCCCGGGTCCTGCTCGACCGCTTCCCACACCTGGGTGGCCTCGGTGAGCGCACGATGGATCCGCAGGCTCTCCCGGTCCTCCAACAACCAGCTGTGCAGCCGGGGCCAGCAGCGGATCAATGCCTCGTGGGTGATCTCGATGCTGTCGCGGTCGAGAGTGAGCAGCCGGGCTCGCACGAACTGTTCCAGGACCAGAGCGGTGTCGGCCTCATCCAGGTCCAGCTCGGTCCGGCGGATGCGACGTCTGGTGTCCTCGGTGCCCTCGCCCAGGGCCGTCAACCGCAGAAGCAGGTCGCGGGCGGCACGCTGCTGGGCCGGGCTCAGCGTGCTGTACAGCCCCTCCGCGGTGTGCGCCAGGCCCCCGTCGATGCCGCCCGTGGCGTGGAAACCGGTGAGTGTCAGGGTGTTGCCGCGCCGTCGCCTCCAGGTCTCCAGCAGCACATGGGACAGCAACGGCAGAACCGCGGTCTGCCCCTTGGCCGAGCTGACGAGATCGGCCACAAGAGCGCCCTCGACCCGGCATCCGGCCTGTGCCGCGGGTTCGGTGATGGCGCGCCGCAGCTCATCGGTGGTCATGGGCCCCACCAGAACCTGCGCCTCGCTCATGGCGCGCCCCAGCTCGGCGTGGTTCGCACAGTGCGCGTAGAAGTCGGCCCGTACGCCGACGACGACGCGGCACCGGCTGTTCCCGGCGCTGGTGGCGGTCATCAGCGCGTCGATGAATCCGGCCCGCTCCTCGGCGTCCCGGCAGACGGTGAAGACCTCTTCGAACTGGTCGACGACGAGGAGTAGTTCCGCGTCATCCGGAAGCCCCGCGAGCGCCTGCCGTACGACACGGTGCAAGGCCCGCGGGTCGTCGGCGAGATCACGGACGAGCGCACCGGGTGTCGATCCCGTGAGTCCGGCGAACCGGGTCGCGCATTCCTCCCACGGATACGCTCCAGGAGTCAGGAACACGAACGGCGACCCGGGGTGGGACGCCTGCCGGCGTGGGATGAGACCCGCCCTCAGCAGGGACGACTTCCCGGCGCCCGAGGCCCCGACGACGGCGACGAGCCTGTGTTCCCCCAGCCGTCGTGTCACTTCATCGACCAGCCGTTCACGGCCGAAGAATCTGTCGGCGTCCTCCGTCCGGAACACCGACAGGCCTGCGTACGGAGGACGAGCGCTCACCGAGCCCTCGTCCTGTGCCGTGGCGGGCCGCGCTGCCGCTTCCTCCCTGGCGACCTCCGCTGCCACGGCGTGCCAGCGTTTCTCCCAGTCGGCGGGGTCACCACCACAGGCGGCCGCGTAGGCCACGGTCACGGCCAGGCTCGGCAGCCGCCCGCCGGCAGCAGCGGCCGACAGGGTCGCCACCGAGTAGTGGGCGCGCCGGGCGAGTTCCCGGTATGTGGGGCTGCCCGCCCGCTGCCGCAGCAGGCGGAGCTCCGACGCCAGACGGAGCAGCTCGCTGTCCCCCGCGTCGAGCGGACGCTCCCTCCTCGGCACAGCGCTGCTCCCCCTTCCGCCTCGTACATCCCCCGCCGCACGGCACCGCCGCGACCGCCGGGTCTCCCTTATGGCACGCCGGCCCGCGCGATGGCCAGGCAGGAGGGGATTCCTCACCCGGAAGAGGCCGGCGTCGTGAGAAATCCGTGCGCCCGGTGCTCCACGCAATGCACTATTCGTACGCATATGCGAATCTGGAAATGTCCCCTATTGATCCGGACGCTGACAGGAGGCACGATCATGAGCAAGAAGCAGAGCAGACAGAACCGTGGAGCTCGCAGCGGCGGCCACGAGCGCAGCGCCGCCGCGGAGACCAAGGAACAGATGCCGACGTCGACGACGCCGGACGCGGTGCGTGCGATCGGGGAGACCGCTTCGCACAAGAAGGACCGGAAGTTCGGGCACAACTGACCGGCGCCCTCCTGCTCAGGCGGTCCCGCACGGCCGTGCCTGCTCGGACGGTCCTGATCAGGCGGCCGGCCCGATGGTGACGTTGACGTGCTTCATGATCGGCTGGTCGCTCTGGGCGCTGTGGTCGCCGAGTGCGCACAGCACGTTCATCTCGGGCATGTAGCCGGCGGCGCAGCCCCGGGGAATGTCGTACGGGATCGCGAGGTAGCCGTTGAGGAACCGTCGGCTGCCGTCCCTGGCAGTGCTCGTGATGTCCACGGGGCCGAGGTCGGCGATTCCGCGTTCGCGCATGTCGGCCCGGTTCATGAAGACGAGGGTGCGCAGGTTCTTGATGCCGCGGTAGCGGTCGTTGTCGGAGTAGATGGTGGTGTTCCACTGGTCGTGGGACCGCATCGTGCCCAGCGCCAGGGTGCCCGGGGCGGGGATGACGTCGGGCAGGGCGGCGGTGGAGAACTCGGCGCGCCCGGACGGGGTGAGGAAGACCAGTTCGCGGGCGGGCTGCTTGATGCGGAAGCCGAGGGGCAGACGCACCCGGCGGTTGAAGTCCTCGAAGCCGTCGAGGACCTTGGCCATGGTGTCCCGGATCCGGTCGTAGTCCTCGATGTACCACTCCCAGGGCGTGGCGCTGTCGGGCAATGCGGCGCGGGCCATGCCCGCGATGATGGCCGGCTCGGACAGCAGCTGCGGTGAGGCAGGGCGTCTCATGCCGACCGACATGTGAACCATGCTCATCGAGTCCTCGACGGATGTGCTCTGGACACCTCTGCGCTGGTGGTCCTTCTCGGTACGGCCGAGGCAGGGGAGGATGAGTGCCTGGCGGCCGTGGACGAGGTGGCTGCGGTTCAGTTTGGTGCTCACCTGCACCGTGAGGTCGCACGTGCGCAGCGCCGCACAGGTGACCGGGGTGTCGGGCGCGGCGAGGGCGAAGTTGCCGCCCATGCCGACGAACACCTTCACGTCCCCCCGCCGCATCGCCTCGATGGTCCTGACGGTGTCCAGACCGTGCTTGCGGGGCGGCTCGATCGCGCAGGCGTCGGCGAGGCGGTCGAGGAACGCGTCGGCAGGGCGGTGGTCGATACCGCAGGTGCGATTGCCCTGTACGTTGCTGTGCCCTCGCACGGGTGAAGGGCCCGCGCCCTCCCGGCCCAGATTTCCGCGCAGCAGGAGCAGGTTGACGATCTCCCGCACGGTGTCGACGCCGTGCTCGTGCTGACTCACGCCGAGACACCAGCTGATGATGCTCCGGTCGGCCTCTCCGTACACGCGCGCCGCTTTCAGGATGTCGGCACGGCTCAGTGCGGACTGGTTCTCGATCTCCTCCCACGACGTGCCCTCGCACAGCGCCCGGTACGCCTCGAAGCCCGTGGTGTGGCGGTCGATGAACTCCTGGTCCAGGGCCTTGGGGTCGCTCGAAGCCTGTTCCAGAATCGCCTTGGCCATGCCGCGCAGCAGAGCCATGTCGCCGCCGATGCGCGGCTGCAGGTTCAGAGTGCTGGTCCGCGTCGCCTTGAGGACGGCCATGTCCACGAAGTCATGGGGGACGATGGTGCGGGTGGCGGCGGCCTCGACCAGCGGGTTCACATGCACGATCTGGGCACCGCGGTGGAAGGCCTCGGCAAGTGCGGTGAGCATCCGGGGCGCGTTGGAGGCCGCGTTGACTCCCAGGATGAACAGCGCGTCGGCGTGCTCCCAGTCCTTGAGGTCGGCCGTGCCCTTTCCGGTCCCCAGGGCCGCTTGGAGGGCGCGGCCGCTGGCCTCGTGACACATGTTGGAGCAGTCAGGCAGGTTGTTCGTGCCCAGCTCACGGGCCATCAACTGGTAGAGGAACGTGGCCTCGTTGCCGAGGCGGCCCGAGGTGTAGAAGGACGCCTGACCGGGATGGTCCAGCCCGCGCAGGGCACGTCCGACCACCTCGAACGCGTCCTTCCAGGCGATCGGGACGTAGTGGTCCGACTCGGCGTCGTAGACCATCGGCTCGGTCAGTCGCCCCTGGTTCTCGAGGTCGTAGTCGCTCCACCCGGACAGCTCGGTCACCGAGTGGGCGGCGAAGAACTCGGGGCCGACCCGCTTGCGGGTCATCTCCCAGGTGACGTGCTTGATCCCGTTCTCGCAGATGTCCAGATGCAGCCCTTTGGTGTCGTCCGGCCACGCGCATCCGGGACAGTCGAACCCGGTGTTCTCATGGTTCATCCGCATGATCGCCCGTGGGCTGTCCACCGGTGCGCCCTCGCGTACGAGAAAACGGGTCACGCCCTTCGCCGCACCCCAGCCGGCGGCGGGGTGGTGGTAAGGGCGAAACTCCGGATCCCCTTCGGGAACGGGCCCCACCCGGGACTCCGGGCGTTCCCGGCTCTCACTGTCGGCGCTCAAGACTCTCGACCCTTCCACCAGGCGGACACGGGGTGACAAAGCTGTCCTTTCCGGCACGGTACGTCGGCCGGTAAACGCTCGCCATAGGGGGCGCACAGCCGATGGAGCAGCGCTCCGGCCCCTGGACTGCCGCCCCGCCCGGTGCACGGATACCCCGACGACTTCCCTTTTGAGTGCTCCATGCCGCACCTCGATGTGGTGCCCATGAGGTGGACTGACCCACGGGCGCCGCCGGACCGGCTCAGCGGCCGGCTGACATCCCCGATCCGCTCCTGCAACGGCGGCGCCCCGAACCTTCGGACCGGCTACCGCGTCGGGCAGAACTCCGCCTCGGCGACCGCGTCGCTGTCGCCCGACCAGTCACCGTTGAAGTTGAGTGCGAGCGAGTGGCTGCCGTCCGCTGTGGTCAGCGCCAGGGAGGAGGAACCGTGGATGCCGCCGCTGTGGCCCCAGACCTCGCCTCCGCAGGGCAGCTCGTTGCGCATCAGGCCGAGGCCGTAACTCGCGTTCGGGGCTTCGTCGACCGGCACCGTGTCCTTCATCTCCTTGAGCTGGGCGGGCGGCAGCAGCTCTCCGCGCAGGAGGGCACTGTAGAAGTGGTTCAGATCGCCGGAGTCGGAGATCATGTCGCCCGCCGACGAGGCCAGGGACGGGTTCAGCTCCGTGACGTCGTACGTCTTGTCCGCCGGCTTCGGTTCCTGCTCGAGCTTCGAGTACGCGCGTGAGCTCGGCGCAGGCATCGAGGCATCGGTGCCGGGCAGGCTGGTAGCGCGCAGGCCGAGAGGTTCGATGATCCGTCGCTGGATCTCGTCCGCGTAGCCATGGCCCGAGACCTTCTTGATGATCATTCCGGCGAGTACGTAATTGGTGTTGGAGTAGCTCCAGGAGGTGCCCGGCTCGAAGGTGGGTCGGTGCCCCATGGCGATCCTCACCAGGTGCGAGGGCGTCCAGGTGTCGTAGCGGTGCTCCAGGAACCTCTTGGTGAACACCCGCTTCGCGAAGTCGTCGTCCGAGGTGACGTCGAAGATGCCGCTGGTGTGGTTGAGCAGCTGCCGGACGCTGACTCTGCTGCCGTCGTGGCCGTTGCCCTGTACCACCCCGGGCAGCCATTGCTCGACCTTGTCGTCCAGATCGAGCTGCCCCTCGGCCTCCATCTGGAGCAGCACCGTGGAGACGAACGTTTTGGTGATGGAACCGACCCGGTAGCGGTCGTGGGCGCTGCGCGGCCGGCCCGTCTCCAGACTCCCGACGCCCGAAGTCCCTTTCCAGCGACCGTACGTGTCGACGGCCTGACCGGCGACGCCCGGCACTCCGTCCTTGACGGCGGCGTCCATCGCGGCCTGGGTTCCGGCGTGGTCCGATCTCTCCCCTGTGCCTTGGTTCGCGGATTGCGCGGGCGCCGCGAATCCGGTCGCGGCCAGAGCGCCCGCCACCGCGATGCCGATCAGGCCGGTGCGTACTGTGCGTACTGCTGTCATGTGGAATCTCCTCCGACTGACGGTGGTCAGCGGGCAGGACCACGGCCCGGTACACGGGGGTTGACCGGGCCGCCGAGGTTGATCGGTTTCCAGCCCTTTCGCAGCGAGACCGCGGTCAGCCGTTGATCCAGGGTCGGCTCGACCGGTGGATGCCGTTGGTGTCGATCGCCACAGCGACCTCGGCCCCCACGCCCCTCCGGGCCATCGCGAAGGCACGCTGCATGAAGAGGTGTTGCCACGGGTCGGCCAGGGCCGTGTCCTTCACCAGCCGCACCGTCGACGTGGACGACCTCACCCTGCACGCCGTGACCGGCGGGAGCGGCCGGCGCTGCCGTTGCCGGCCGCTTCGGGTGCTTCGCCAGGGGGCCGAGGACATGGGTGGTCGCCTGTACCCAACTCGGCACCGCGACCGAAGGAGAGCGCATGCAGGGAGGCATCTACCGCATCAGCGCACACGCCCTCGCGGCTTCAGTGCCACCGGCGGCAGTGCGGGAGCAGGCAGTCGGCCGCCGTCGTAGCCGTGCACCTCACCGAAGCGGGAGCCCTCCGCCCATGCCCGCCTGGCCTCCTCGATCTCCTCGTGGGACCGGCCCACGAAGTTCCACCACATGATGATCTCCTCCTCGAACGGCTCGCCGCCGAGCAGCATGAGCCCGGCGTCGGAGTCCGCCCGCAGGGGCAGTTCGGTGCGGCCACAGCCGAGGTAGAGCATGGATCCGGGCAGGACCGGGACGCCGTCGACCTGGGCCTCGCCGGACATCGACAGCACGGCGTACTCGAAGTCCGGGTCCAGCGGCAGCCGGGCTTCGGCGCCTTCGGTCAGGGTCAGGTCTGCTCCGACGATCGGGGTGTACGACCTGCCGGGCGACGCGGCACCGTCGAGTTCGCCCAGGATCACAGTGGCGGTGAAGCCCGGGGCCGTGACGGTGGGGAGATCGGTGTGGTGCTGGAAATGCGGTTCGACATGCCGGTCGGCGTCGGGCAGGGCCACCCAGAGCTGCGCGCCGTGCAGAAACCTGGCGTGCGGCTCTGGGCTCTCCTCGGAGTGGCTGATCGCACGGCCGGACGTCATCAGACCCAGCTCGCGCGGCCGGATCTGCTGGAGGCTGCCCAGGCTGTCGCGGTGCAGGACCTCACCGTCGTGCAGCCAACTGACCGTCTGCAGGCCCATGTGCGGGTGCGGCGGCACCTGCATCCCGGGCTCGTCCGCGATGTCGTCGGGGCCGTAGTGATCCACGAACGCCCAGGCGCCGACCATACGGCGCCCCAGGTTGGGCAGCAGTCTGCGCACCTCGGTGGATTCGCCGAGCTGGACGCGGCGGGGAGTGAGGAGTTCACGTACCGGTTCGGCGACGACGAAGCCGCGTCCCCCGCACACGGAGGGAACGGCCTGGCGATCGAGATTGCTCATGGCGCACAACCTAATCCCGTACGGTCATCGAGTGCGGGCCCCCACGCCGAAAATTTAGTGGAATATTCAACCACTCCGCTGGGTTGACGTGACCGGAAGGACTCCCCGAAGGAGGAGAAGTGGACGACACCTACTACGAGTTCGGTACGCCCGCCGATCGCTGGGACCGGGCGCAGCTGTTCTTCGAGGCGAAGGAATACCTGACCGCGGCGCGGATCCTCGGTGGGCTGGTACAGGAGGCGCCGGAGCAGGTGGCGCCCCGGCTGCTCCTGGCGCGTGCGTACTACCACTCGGCCAGGCTCGCCAAGGCCGAGGCGGAGCTGCGCGAGGTACTGGAGCGCAGCCCTGTCGAGGACTATGCGCGGCTGATGCTCGGGCGCACCCTCGAACGCCAGGGCCGGCAGGCGGAGGCGGCCCCGCATCTGCGGATGGCCCGGGCCATGACCGAGGACCTGGGACCCGCGCTCCTCGCACAGGAGCGGAAGAACGACGGATGGCAGAACCCACGGGTGACAGAACCGACGGGTGACAGAACCACGGTTACGCACGCCCCGTGAGCCCGGCATGATCCGGACGGGTGGCCCAGCTCCCGGGGCCGCCCTCCGGCGGGCTCAGCGTTCGGCGTTCGACACCCGGTCGAGCCATTCCGTCATCAGTGCCGCCTCAGCCGTACTGAGACCGGTTCCGTGCGACCGGCGCAACAGGGCTCCCAGGCGGGCCGCCACCGTGGGGACCCCGGTGTCCACCGGCTCGCTCGCGCGCACGTCCGGGGTGAAGACAGCGGCGTGCAGTGCATCGCGCACACGCGCCGAGACTCCGGCGTCCGAGAAGGTCGAGGGCCGGGAGACCAGCATCAGCGCGACCCCCGTCGTGGCCGACATGATCATCTGGGCGGCCACCTCGGGCGCCACGCGTAGCTTCCCCTGCTCGGCCGCCCGGTCCAGGTCCCGCGTCAGGATGCGGTGCGACTCGAGGGCGGCCGCCGGCGGCGTCCTCATCGCCGGGGAGTTCATCAGCCGGTACAGATTCGGGTTCCGAAGAGCGAACTCGACGTGACTGTCCCAGCCGTTACGGAGGTCCTCGACAGGGTCGGTGGTCTCGTCCCGCTGCCGCTTGGTCGCCAGGTAGGCGTCGAAGCCGTGGTCGACGACAGCCGACAGCAGGCCCTCCTTGTCCCCGAAGTGCCTGTAGAGGGCCGGTGCTCCGACCTGCGCCGCCTCGCACACCGCCCGCGTGGAGATGTCCCCGTCCGGCGACTCGGCGACCAGCCGGGCCGCGACTTCGAGGATGCGTGCTCGTGTACTCATCGGGGGACGCTATCAAGTGCCGGACAGGGCGAGCCGGGCGGCGGGAGCGAGGGCACTCGTCCCTTCGCGGCCTGCCTCGCTGTCCGGGCGCTCAGATGATGCCGCCGTTGGCCCGCAGCACCTGCCCGTTGACCCAGCGGGCGGATCCGGCGAGGAAGGAGACGACCTCGGCGATGTCCTGCGGGGCACCGAGCCGTTCGAGGGGAGGCTGCGCGGCCATCCTCGCGACGGTCTCCTCGTCCTTGCCGTCCAGGAACAACGCGGTGGCGGTCGGTCCCGGGGCGACGGCGTTGACCGTGATGTCCCGGCCGCGCAGCTCACGGGCGAGGATGAGCGTCATCGCCTCCACGGCCCCCTTGGTGGCGGCGTAAGCGGTGTATCCGGGTATGGCCAGCCCCAGCACCGAGGTCGAGAAGTTGATGATCGCTCCGCCGGCGCGCAGCCGGCGCGCGGCCTGCTGGTCGACGGCGAAGGTGCCCCGAATGTTGGTGCGGTACATCCGGTCGAGCTCGTCCAGGTCGAGGTCGGCCAGCGGCGACAGCGCCATGACGCCTGCGGCGTGGACGACCACGTCGACTCCCCCGAAGGTCTCCTCGGCGGCATCGAAGAGGGCGGCGACCGCCGCCTCGTCGGCGACGTCCGCCTGGTGGGCGAAGGCCTCGCCGCCCGCGGCGACGACATTCGCCACCGCCGCCTCGGCCTCGGCCCTGTTCCCCGCGTAGTTGATGACGACCGCGAACCCGTCCGCTGCCAGCCGCTCGGCGCTCTCGCGGCCGATGCCTCGCGAACCCCCGGTCACGAGCGCGACCCTGCGTGCGGGCGTGGTGTGCTGCTCGGCCATGACATGCTCCTGTGACAAAGAGGCTGTCGGCGGTTCCAGGAACCAACCCTTGACGGAACAACGCTAACACCATCACGGTAGCGCCGCTACCCCAGGTGGTAACAATGTTAATAGCGTCGCTACCCCGAGCTGGGCAGCAGAAACCGGGGTGCGCCCGCCCATCGCCCGGTGGTAGTCAGGCCTCCATGGACCTGGGCACCCTCATGACCGACCGGCTCGCACTGCATCCACTGACCGCCGCGGAAGCAGCGGCCGTGGAGACAGGTGACACCCGCCGCCCTCCGGACGGCGCGCGATGGGCCCCCGGATATCCCGATGCCGGCGACCGGTCGGGCGCCCGCCGCTTCCTGGCGGCCTGTGTGAGCACGGGCAGCCCTCAGCCTTTCGGCCCGTACGAGATCCGACGCCGTACGGACGGACTGGCTATCGGCGGCGTGGCGTTCCACGGCAGGCCGGATGCCACCGGCCAGGTCACCGTCGGGTACGGCCTCATCAGCTCGGCACGCGGCCAGGGTTACGCATCCGAGGCGCTCAGGGCGCTGCTGACCTTCGCCAGGTCCCAGGGGGTCCGTTCCGTCAAGGGCGACGCCGATCTGGACAACATCGGATCCCACCGCGTCATGGCTTCGGCCGGCATGCGGCTGGTGGCGGTGGACGACCGCCTGAAGCACTACCGCGTCGACTGGCCCGGCACGTCACGGGAGGACCAGGAGCGTCGGTCCTCCCGCGCGGACAGATGAAAGGGAGCGCGCGGAGGTCACACGGTGGAGGCCGCCGGGAGCACGATCGCGGTCACCGCGAAGCCGCCGTCCATCAGCCACTTCCCCTCGTACGTCCGCGGCATCCCGGGCGCCGTCAGCGAGAGCCGCGCGACGAACGATCCTTCGGTGGCGACGTCGGGGCTCGTACGGAAGCTGATGTCCGCCTCGTCGAAGTCGAGTTCGATCCGGGTGAGCGGGAACCATGTCTTGAAAACGCTCTCCTTGGCGCTGAACAGCAGCCGGTCCCAGTGGACCGCCGGATTGTCCACGCTCAGGAGCGCCGCCCTCTCCCGCTCCGGAGGCAGCGAGATCGCCTCCCACACACCGGTCGGAAGCGGTTCGTTCGGCTCGGCGTCGATGCCGATCCCCCGCACCTCGGACGCTCTTGCCAGTACGGCCGCACGATAACCCTCGCAGTGCGTCATGCTGCCGACCGTCCCGTCGGGCCACAAAGGGACGCCGCGATGGCCGGTCAACACGGGCGCCGGTGGCAGCCCGAGGACAGCCATGGCCCGCCGCGCGCACGCGCGGACCGCCGCGAACTCATGTCGGCGCTTGTCCACACTCGCGGTCACCAGCCGCGCCTCCTCCGGATACAGAGTGCCCGGGGGAGCGTCCGTCTCGTGGGTGTCCGCACACGCGACGTACGCGGGGAGAAGCCGTTCGATCACGAGGCGTCGCCCTCGGCGGCCGGGACCCGCTCCAGGGCCTGCTCCCCCGCGTACGGAAGGATCTGCCGCAACAGCCCCCGCGGATGGCCCCGTTTGCGCCATTCCCTCGGGTAGCCGATCGAGACCTCCTCGAACCGTACGCCGTCGTGCCAGGTCGTCCGGGGGATGTGGAGGTGCCCGTAGACGACGGCGGCGACGTTGAAGCGGCGGTGCCAGTCGGCGGTGAGTTCGGTGCCGCACCACTGGGCGAACTCCGGGTACCACATCACGGAGGTGGGTTCGCGCAGCAGAGGCCAGTGCCCGGCGATGACGAGCGGTATGTCCGGATCATGCGCGGCCAGCCGCTGCTCGGTCAGTGCCACCCGTGCCCGGCACCAGTCGTCCCGGGTCTCGTACGGGTCCGGGTGCAGCAGGTACTCGTCGGTGCAGACGACGCCCGCCTCGTGGGCGCGGGCCAGGGACTCCTCCTTCGTCGACGTTCCCGGGGCCCTGAAGGAGTAGTCGTACAGAAGGAACACGGGGGCCACGGCCACAGGTCCTTCGGGCCCCTGCCAGAGCGGGTAGGGGTCCTCGGGCGTGGTCACGCCGAGCTCGCGGCACACCTGGACGAGGTGCTCGTAGCGCGCTTGGCCGCGCAGCCGTACGGGGTCCTTGTCGACCGTCCACAGCTCGTGGTTCCCGGGGGTCCACACCACATGGGCGAAACGGTCAACGAGCACTTGCAGCGCGCGTTCGACCTCTTCCGCCTGTTCGGCCACGTCCCCCGCGACGATGAGCCAGTCCTGGTCGGACGACGGGTGCAGCCGGTCGGCGACGGGGCGGTTGTCGGCGATGCCCACGTGGAGATCGCTGACCGCGAGGAGCCGGCCGCCACCCGTGGGCGGGCGAGGTACTGACTCGGTGGGGGAAGTCATTGTTCGAATTTACCGTCTCGGGGCGTCCGCCGGGGCCGATCCACTCGACATGCCCGCTGTTCATCCGCCCAGGATGATTGACCAGCCGCGTCCGGGGGACGCGGCTCCCTGACGAAAGGACTCACCATGCCCGTCGCCACCTACAGCCTTGTCGCCCTCGACTGCCCCGATCCGAGCTCGCTGGCCGGCTTCTACCAGGCCGTTCTGGGCGGTGAGATCAAGAGGTACAACGAGATCTGGTACGACCTCCATGTCCCGGGCGGCGCACATATCGCGTTCCAGAGGGCAGCCGACCACAGGCCGCCCGAGTGGCCCCGTGGAGACCGTAATTCGCAGCAGGCGCACCTGGACTTCGACGTGTCGGATGTCGAGCGCGCGCAGGAGGAGGTGCTGGCGCTCGGTGCGACACCGCTGGATCTCGACGACCGGGGCGGCGAACGCACGTTCCGCGTGTACGCCGACCCGGCGGGGCATCCGTTCTGTCTCTGCTGGAAGTGAAGCGGCTCCACGCGCACCGCTCGTCGGCCGGCCCTCGATGTCAGGCGGCTGCCGTCCGGTAGGGGCGGAAGAAGGCGCGGAGCTCCTCCGCGTACAGCTCGGGCTCCTCGAACGGGGCGAAGTGCCCGCCGCGCGGGGGCTCGGTCATGCGCACCATGTTCGTCGTGCGCTCCAGCCAGGCCCTCGGCGGGCGGACGATGTCGCCGGAGAAGATCGAGAAACCGGAGGGTACCTCGACCCGCCGGGCGAGCTGGGCGGGCGGGATGGCCGCGTTCGCCCGGTACATGCGCATGGACGACGCGATCGTGCCGGTCAGCCAGTAGAGCGTGATGTTCGTGAGGATCTCGTCCTTGGTGAAGCTCCGCTCGATGTCGCCGCCGCAGTCGCTCCAGGCCCGGAGCTTCTCCACGATCCACGCCGCGAGTCCGGCCGGTGAGTCGTTGAGTCCGAAGGCGGCGGTCTGTGGCTTCGTCCGATGGATCGAGGCGTAAGCCCCCTCCGTACCGCTCCAGGCCGCCACCTCCTCCATCCAGGCCCTCTCCTCCGGCGCGAGGTCCGCCGGGTCGCCGGTCAGGACCGGCAGGCCGCCGTCGGTGCGGTGGACGGCAACGACACGGTCGGGATGGTCGAGACCCAGATAGCGGCTCACATGGCTGCCGACGTCCCCACCCGACGCACCGAACCGCCGGTAGCCGAGGACGGTCATGAGCTCGGCCCACAGGCCCGCTACGGCGATCGAGTCGAGGGGCGGGCCGACAGGCCGGTCGGAGTATCCGAAGCCCGGCATGTCGGGCACGATCACGTCGAACGCGTCGGCGGGATCGCCGCCGTGCGCACCCGGGTCGGTGAGGAGCGGGACGACCTTCGAGTAGCGCCAGAACGAGTCCGGCCATCCATGGCTGAGCACCAGTGGCAGGACCGGCCCGACAGGCGCGACGGCCCGGGCGTGGACGAAGTGGACCCCCAGTCCACCCAACGGAACGCGGAACCGGGGAAGCCGGGCGAGCGCCTCCTCCTGCGCGGTCCAGTCGAAGCCATCCGCCCAGTAGGCGACGAGCTCGCGCAGGTAGTCCAGATCGGTCCCCAGCGACCAACCGGCGTCCTCGGGCGCGTCGGGCCAGCGCGTCGCGCGCAGCCGCGTGCGCAGGTCTTCGAGGGCGGCGGGAGAGGTCTCCCGGGTGAACGGCTCTGGACGGGGCTGTGCGTTGTCCGGCATGGACGCATCCTAGGACCTCTCACGTGGGTCATGCCGGGCTCAGCCCTCGGCGGAACTGCGGCACTGCGCCGTACTCCGCGGGGTCAGCGCGAGTCAGCGCGGTCCCGAAGCGCGCCGTCAGTTCGGTCCCGAACCGCGCCGTCAGTACGGTCCCGAACCGCGCCGTCAGCGCGGTCCCGACTGCGATCTCAGGGCAGTGAGAAGCCAGTCGTGCGCGGTCCCGGGCGTCGGCTCGGGACGGCCGCCCGGTGCGCTGACCAGCTCGGCCGTCAGCTCCCAGTACCGGTCGATGCGCGGATCGGCGGCGAGCTGCTGTGCGAGGGCGCGGCGGAAGTCCGGAGTGTCGGCGGTGTCCCGGGCGCTCGCGTACGCGTCCACGAACCCGTCCAGCGCGTCCCCCGGGCCCGGCTCCCTGTCCTGGCGCATCTCGGTGCCCGCCAGGTCGTACGCCTCGGCCAGGCCCGCGTACAGCACGGCCGACGCACGGGCCCCCGCGGCCTTGTGCGCATGGGGCTGGGTCGGTTCGTCCCCGTCGCAGGGGCGGGTCACCATGGCGCACAGCCCGGCGAAGGCGAGCACCTGGCCGGGGTCGGGGTCATCCGGCGGCTGCGGGACCGCGGCCTCCAGGAACGCGGTGACGGACCCGGCCGGCATCCTCGGCGGCAGCCAGCCGCGCCAGAACCGGGCCAGCGGCGCGGTGCTCGGCGGTGCGGCCACCGCTCCGATCAGGCGCAACCGGCCTGCGCGTTCGGCCGCCGGGCTCTCCTGTACGGAGCGGAGTGCCGCCTCTCTCCAGCGCAGCGCCTTCAGCTGCGAGCCGAGCGTGCGCAACTGTCCCGCGACGGCGTCCTCCAGGGCTCCGCCCGCACGACCCGTGGTGTCGTCCTCGTCCAGGATGCGGCGCACCGAGGAGACGGGCAGATCCATGGTGCGCAGGGAGCGGATCATCCGCAGCCGTTCGAGGGAGCCGGGGCCGTACCTGCGGTGACCGCCCGCGCTGCGGGAGGCCTCGGGCAGCAGACCGTTGTCGGAGTAGAAACGGACCGTCTTGACGCTCACTCCCGCCCGCCCGGCGAGCTCGCCGATGCCGCACAGCCCGTCGTACGACTGGAACACTTGAACCTCCCTCAGGGGGAGTTCCTACGGTACTCGGGAGAGGGACCGGTGAGCCGCCCGGTCCGTGGGCGACGACGTATCGAGGAGAGACCATGACCACGTTCATCCTGGTGTCCGGTGTGTTCACAGGACCGCACGTGTGGGACGGCACGGCCGCTCGGCTGGCATCCGCGGGTGCCGAGGTCCGTGCGGTGGCTCTGACCGGGCTCGGCGGTGGCGGCCCTTCCGACGGTACGGAGACCGACCTGGAGACGCACATCGCGGATGTCGTCGCCGTGATCGACTCGGTGGGACAGGGGGCCGCCGGGGAGGTCGTGCTGGTCGGTCACGACTACGGGATCCATCCGGTCGTGGGCGCCGCCGACCGGCGGGCGGAGGCGGTCGCCCGGATCGTGTATCTGGACTCGGGGCTGCCCCAGGACGGTGTCCCTGCCCTGGCCGCCGTGGCCGACCAGGGTGTGCGCGACGAGGTGCTGCGGGCCGCGGGCGGGACGCCGGGGGCGGGCGCGGTGCTCCCTGCTCCGGCGCGCGACGCGTGGCGGCTCTGGGGCAGCACCGCCGATGTGCCCGACGCGGCGCTCGACCGGCTCACCGCCCTCGCCTCACCGCAGCCCCTGGCCACGCTGCTGCAGCCCCTGAGGCTGACCGGTGCGGCGGCCGCCCTGCCCATGGCCGGAGTGCTGTGCACGGGCAACGGGGCGAGCATCGCCATGGTCCAGGCCCAGGTGAATCTCGGTGAGCCCGGCCTGCAGCCGCTCACCGACCCCCGGGTGACGTTCTTCGAACTGCCCACAGGTCACTGGCCGATGCTGTCCGGCCCCACGGCACTGGCGGTGACACTGCTGAAGGCCGCGGCGGGCGAAGGGCAGCGTCTGACCGCGGTGGACGCCTCCCGGCCGGCGCCACACCTGCGGCCGTTCCTGCTGGACGTGCCCGAGCTGCCGCGTGAGCGGACGGACAACATGGACCTGTACCTGCCGCCGGACGCCCCTAGCCCCCGCCCTGCGGTGGTGTTCGTCCACGGCGGCCCCGTGCCGTCCGGAGCCCGCCCCACCCCCCGCGACTGGCCGACCCTCACGGGATACGCCCGTTACGCCGCGGACCACGGGGTCGTGGGGGTGACCCTGGACCACCGTCTGCACGCACTGACCGACTACGGGCGGGCAGCCGACGACCTTGCGGACACGGTGCGACGCGTCAGGGCCGATCCACGGGTGGACGCGGACCGGATCGCCCTGTGGTTCTTCTCCGGCAGCGGCCCGCTCACCGCGGACTGGCTGGCGAAGCCCCCGCCGTGGCTGCGTTGCCTGGCGGCCGACTACCCCATCATGGCGCCCCTGCCGAACTGGGGGCGGTTCGACAGCCGGTTCCACCCCGCGGACGCGGTCGCCGGGGCGGGATCCCTGCCGCTCGTCCTGGTACGGGCCGGGCTCGAGGCGGACGAGATCGCGGCCACCGTCGAGGAGTTCCTGACGGCTGCCCAGCGGTGCGGTGCGGACATCGAGGTGGTCGACGTGCCGAACGGTCACCACGGGTTCGAGACGATCGACCGGACCGACGCGTCACGCGACGCGGTACACCGCGCGATGGGCACGCTCCTGCGTCATCTGACAGCCTGAGCCGCATCGTGCCGCCCCGGCGGATCATGCGCAGACGGGTCACACGAAGAGACACTCTCCGTGGCGGCTCCTGGCTTCGGCGCCCATAACGTGATCGGGTTGACAACCCGTCAGCCGTACGGGGACGACAGGGCCGAGGGACAGCGATGACGAACGGACCGCACCCGCCGCCGCCCGAGGCCCTTGTCCTGGGCGGCGGCGCCGCAGGACTCTGCCTGGCCCACTGGCTCACCAGGACCGGCACGGGGGTGGTGACCCTGGTCGAGGCCCCCGACGGACCGCTGCGCCCGGCCGAGCGCACCTGGTGCTACTGGGAGGCGGGCACCGGCGAGTTCGATGAGGCTGTCGCCGCCTCCTGGCAGCGGCTGCGGGTGCGGGGCCCGGACGGCGCCGTCATCGAGTCGGAGCCGGCGCCCCTGCGCTATCGCATGGTGCGCTCGGTCCCCTTCGAACGGCTGGTCCTCTCACGTCTGGCCGCCTCCCCCACGGCCCGCGTCCTGCGTGCCACCGCCCACGAGGTGCGCGACACACCGGACGGCGCGGAAGTGCGCTGTACGACGGCCGACGGCCGTCCGCTCACCCTGCGCGGCAGATACGTCTTCGATTCACGGCCCGTGCCCGTCGCGCCACCGCACCGCACACTGCTGCTCCAGCACTTCAAGGGCTGGTACGTACGCACCACTCTCCCGCGCTTCGAGCCCGGCGTCGCGGACCTCATGGACTTCCGGGTCCCGCAGCCCCGTCATGGGCTGGCGTTCGGCTATGTTCTGCCGCTCGCACCGGACCGGGCGCTGGTGGAGTACACCGAGTTCTCCCGTGCCCCGCTCACGACAGACGCGTACGAAGCCGCCCTGCGGCAGTACACAGAGCGCGTCCTGCGGCTCGGCCGGTTCACCGTGGAGTCGGCCGAGCGGGGTGTGATCCCGATGACCGACGCGCGCTTCGCCCGCCGGACAGGCCGCGCCGTCTTCCGTATCGGGGCCGCGGGAGGGGCCACCCGGCCGGCGACCGGCTACACCTTCGCCGCGGTGCAGCGTCAGAGCCGGGCCATCGCCTCCGCGCTGCACCGGGGGGCGCCGGGTGTAGTGCCCCCGCCTCACGGGCGCAGGGCGCTCGCCATGGACGCCGTGCTGCTCCGTGCTCTCGACACGGGGCGTGTGGACGGGCCGCGCTTCTTCACCGAACTCTTCCGCCGCGTCCCCATGGAGCGGCTGCTGCGTTTCCTCGACGGCGGGAGTACGCCGTGGGAGGAGTTCGGGATCGGTCTGCGTACGCCCGTGGGTCCGATGCTCCGCACCGCGGCCGAACTCCCGTTCCTCCCCCGCCGGGCCGGCGGCCTGACCGAAGAGAGCCTGCGATGATCCGGCGTCCCGACCCCGCAAGGCACGGACGCGATCGCCGGGCCGAGGTACTCCTGCCCCGGCCAGGAAGTGGGCGCTTCACCGGCGACGCCCCATCGGCGGCGGTGATCGGCGGTGGCATCGCGGGCCTCGCCGCGGCGACCGGGCTCGCCGAACGCGGAGTCCGCGTGACGCTGTACGAACAGGGCGACGCCCTCGGTGGCCGCCTGGCCGGCCGGCCCGTCCGTCTCGCCGACGGCTCAGGGGCGACGATGAGCCGCGGCTTCCACGCGTTCTTCCGCCAGTACTACAACCTGCGCGGACTGCTGCGTCGTACGGACCCCGGGCTCGCGGCACTCGCCCCGCTGCCGGACTATCCGCTCCGGCACCGCAACGGTATGGCGGACAGTTTCGCCCGGGTGCCGAGGACCCCGCCGTGGAGCGCCCTCGGGTTCGTGGCGCTCAGCCCCTCGTTCGGCTGGCGCGACCTCGCCTCGATGAACCCCCGCGAGGCGCTGCCGCTGCTCGACGTGCGGGTGCCCGAGGTGTACGAGCGGTTCGACGGGGTCAGCGCCGCCGACATCCTGCACCGGATCAACTTCCCCGAAGCGGCCCACCACCTGGCCTTCGAGGTGTTCTCCCGCAGCTTCTTCGCCGACCCGCGCGAGCTGTCCGCCGCCGAGCTGCTGCTGATGTTCCACATCTATTTCCTCGGTTCGTCGGAGGGGCTCCTCTTCGACGTGCCGCGCGAGCCGTTCCCCCAGGCGCTCTGGGAGCCCCTGGCCGGCTATCTGCGGCACCTGGGCGCCGAGGTCCGCACCGGCACCCCGGTCCGGCGCGTCCGCCCGGACTCCGGCGGAGAGCTGGTCGTGCGGACCGACGGGGCGGACGACCGCCACCAGGCCGTGGTCCTCGCCCTGGACACCCATGGTCTGCGCCAGGTCGTGGGCGCCTCGGGCCGGTTGGGGGACGCCTCCTGGCGCGCGGACATCGCGGCCCTGCGCACGGCGCCGCCGTTCCTGGTGTCCCGGCTGTGGCTCGACCGCCCCGTGCGCGCGGACCGTGCGGGGTTCCTCGGCACCAGTGGTTTCGACGGTCTTGACAACGTCAGTGTGCTGGACCGCTGGGAGGGTGAATCGGCCCGCTGGGCCGCGCGGACGGGAGGCTCCGTCGTCGAACTGCACGCCTACGCCGTCGACGGGGCAGCCGAGCCGAAGGAGGTCCAGCGCCGGATGCTCGACCGGCTGCACGAGGTCTACCCCGAGACGGCGGACGCCCGGATCGTCGACGCCCGCCACGAGTGGCGCGCCGACTGTCCCGCCTTCCCGCCGGGCGGCTACCACCGCCGGCCCCCCGTGCGCACGCCTCACCCTCGCGTCGTGCTGGCGGGCGACCTGGTCCGCACCGGCCTCCCCGTCGCTCTGATGGAGCGCGCGGCGACCTCGGGCTTCCTGGCAGCCAACGCGCTCCTCGCCGACTGGGGGATCCGGGGGCAGGTGCTCTGGACCGTTCCGCGTGCCGGGCGCTCCCGCGTCCTGCGAGCCCTCGCGGGCGGGGCCGCCCGGCGGTGATGTTCAGCCGGGGAAGCGCCCGGTGCTCCGCAGCGACCAGCGGCGCTCGGCGTACGCCAGGTCGTCACGCCAGAGCCGGCCCGCCGTCCGGCGCATCAGAGGGCGCAGGGCGGGCGCGACGAGACGGGCCAGGGCGAATCCCCGCCGGTCCGAGGCCGCGACGACGGCCTCGACGACCGCCGTCCTCGGGGCGCTCGCGCCGGGCCCGGTGAGCGGCGTCGCGTGGGTCTCCACCACCGATCCGGCGCCCTCACCGTCGGTGACGCGCATGACCACCGTGCGCGGGCCCGGCGCGGTGAACACCGCACGCACCGGCACCACCAATTGGCCGGCGACCTTGAAGGAGACATCGACGGCGAACGCGTCGTCCCCGCCGTCCCGCGGGGTGCCCGCCACCGTCAGACCGACGAACGCGTAAGGGTGGAACCAGGAGCCGTGCCAGGGGTCGAGCCGGTTGGCGACCACGTCCTCGGGTTCGCACCGGCCCACGGCCGTGAACACCGCGTCCACCGCGTCGCCCCGGACGGGCCTTTCCATGACGGCCGGGCGCTCCAGCGGACTCTCGCCGCCTGCCCGGTCCAGCCTGACCCAGACCAGGACCCCGTCGTCGTACACCGGGTACGGTTCCCACCCGGCGAACGGGCCGCCGTCCAGGGCCAGTCCGTGCCAGTGGCACAGGAGCGTCCCGCACACCACCCGGCTGTCGCGCAGCGGGGCTCCCAGATGTGGGCACTGCCCCGGCCCCGCGCGCAGGGATCCGTCGTCGGAGCGCCACAGGACGACTTCCACCCCGGCGACGGCCCGGCCGTAGGGGCGCTCCCGTACGCCGATGTCCCGGGAGGCGCCGACGACGTACCAGTTGCCCGACGGCCTGGCGGCCGACCGCTTCAGCGCTTCGGCGATCACGGTGGGCTGCGCCTCGCGCCAGGTCGGCGCCTGCCGTTCCCAGCGGGGGGCGCGCCGCACCCGCAGGGGCGATGTCCACGTCCTCGTGGAGTGCCGTCCGTTCATCGCGGTGTGCCCTTCGCTCCGGCGGCCGCTTCCTGCCCCGCCGCGGGCGGCCGGGTCCGCATCCGTGCTCCCAGGATCCGTACGAGTCCGCCGGCGGCGGTGACGGCGCGCCGCCGGCCCGGCACCACGGAGCGCCGGTGCAGCACCCGGTAGCCGTCGGCGGCGATCGTGTCGAGGATCGCCCGGTACAGGGCGAAGGCCGTACGGATACAGGGCCGCACCCGCGGCTCCAGCATGGCGATGCCCGGCTCCGCGTCGCGGTACACGGTCCGCACGAGCCGGTCGGCGTCGGCGAAGGCCGCCCGGAGACGCGGGTCGTGCCGTCCGGTGCGGCGGCTCCACTCAAGCAGGGAGCGGTCGACGCCGTGGGCGCCGAGCAGGTCCGCTGGCAGATAGACGCGCCCCCGGTCCAGGTCCTCGCCCACGTCACGCAGGAAGTTGGTCAGCTGGAAGGCCACGCCGAGCGCGGCGGCGTGCGGTGCCGCCTCCTCGCGGGCCACGACCGTCCCGAGGACGGGCAGCATCTGGAGCCCGATCACCGCTGCCGAACCGTGCATGTAGACCCTCAGGTCCGCGTACGTCGGATAGTCGGTGACCGTCAGGTCGCTGCGCATGGACGCCAGGAAGTCGGCGAACAGGCCGTGGTCGATGGCGTAGCGCCCCGCGGTGTCGGCGACGGCCCTGACCACCGGCTCCTCACCGCCTCCCGTCCGCAGTCCATGGGCCAGGTCGCTCTCCAGCAGACGCAGCAGACGGTCGCGTTCGGCGGGGGGCTGCCTGCGGTCCAGGTCGTCCACGATGTCGTCGGCCCATCGGGCGAAGCCGTAGAGCGCGTGCACGGCGCAGCGGCGTTCGACCGGGAGCAGCCGGGTGGCGAGGAAGTATGTGCGGCCGTGCTGCGCGTTCAGCTGTCGGCACCGGGCGTAGGCGTCGCGCAGGACGGGCCCGGTGATCCCGGCTGCGTCCAGCTCACGGGTGTTCATCGGCGGTGCCCTTCGAGGACGGGGGGACGGCGGTGCGCACCCGTCGCGCGGGGAGTACCTGTGATGCGGGCGGCGGCGAGCTTGCCGCTCACGAGTACGGTCGGGACGCCCACCCCTGGTGTGGTTCCGCATCCGGCGAGGACGACGTTGTCGTATCCGCGTACGAGGTTGCGTGGCCGGAAGGGGCCGGTCTGCGCGAAGGTGTGGGACACGGAGAAGGGGGTGCCGGCCGCGTGGCCGTCGGCCGTCCAGTCGACCGGGGTGACCAGTAGCTCCCGGTCGATGGATGCCTCGAATCCGTCGAGCCCCCTGCGCTCCAGCTCCGCCAGCAGCCCGTCGCGGTAGCGCGGACCGAGGCCGCGCCAGGTGCCCGCCGATGGGCCGGTCGTGGTGTTGGGGCACGGGGCGAGTACGTAGTGCAGATGTCTGCCTTCGGGGGCCAGCGTCGGATCGTGGGTCGTCGGCCGGGTGATCAGCAGTGACGGGTCGCTCATGACCTGACCGGTCCGGGTGAGTTCGTCGAAGGTGCGTTCCCAGGCGGTGCCGAAGGAGAGGGTGTGGTGCGCGAGGTCGGGCCAGGTGCGGTCCGTGCCGGCGTGCAGGACCACGGCCGACGGCGCGTGTCGCAGCGGTACTGCGCGTCGCGGCGCCCGGCCCAGGAGCCGGTGGGCGACGGGCAGATCCGGCGTCAGGACGACCGCGTCGCAGGCGATCCGCTCCCCCGACGCCAGCCGGACGGCTCGCACCCGCCCGGCCGCGGTCTCCAGCCGTGTCACCGCGGCAGACCAGCGGAACTCTCCTCCGGCGTCGGCCGCCGCGTCCGCCATCGCCCGGGGCAGCGCGTACATGCCGCCCTTCGGGAACCAGACGCCCGCGACCGTGTCCATGTAGGCGATGACGGCGTAGGCGGCGAGCGCACGGGCCGGGGCCACTCCCGCGTACAGCGACTGGAAGGAGAACACCCGGCGCAGCCGCGGGTCGGAGAGGAATCTGCCGATCTGCGGGTCGAGCCGGCCGAAGCCGCCCAGGGCCGCCAGCCGGGCGAGGTCGGGGTGCAGGAGCTGGAAGGGTGAGTCGAAGTTGGTGTCGATGAAGCGGCGCATCTGCGCCCGGTACATCCGCTCCAGCCAGTGGCGCAGCCGCCGGTATCCCTCGGCCTCCGAGGCCCCGGCGAACCGGCGGACCTCGTCCTCCATGACGTCACCGTCCGTGTGTACGTCCAGCCGGCTGCCGTCCGCGAAGCGCGCACGGTAGGCCGGGTGCAGGGCGACCAGCTCCACCCGCCGGTGGAGGCTGTCCCCGACGGCCGCGAAGGCCTCGTCGGCCAGGTGGGGCATGGTCAGTACCGTCGGCCCGGTGTCCACCCGGTAGCCGCCGAGTTCCAGCCGTCCCGCACGGCCTCCGGGTGCGGCGTCCCGCTCGACGACGGTCACCCGGCGGCCCGCGCCGAGCAGATGGAGCGTGGCGGCGAGGCCGGACAGGCCGGCGCCGACCACCACCACGTGGTCCGTGGGGCCGGACACGGTCCTCATGGGCGCTCCTCGTTCCGGGCGGTGACCACGGCCCAGGGCCGTTGATCCCCCTATGCCTGCCCGGCATGCGACCCGGTCGGAGCGGAGTTCACCCGGACGGCGGACAGACGCCCCGCACGGTCAGGGCGAGCAGCCGGTCCGCCTCGGCGGCGGGGTCGGGGTGGTGCTCCGTGGCCAGCGCGATGCCGGTGACGAGTGTGATCAGGTCGGTGATGGTCACACCCGGTGCCACCGCGCCGGCCTCGGCAGCACGGCGCAGCAGGGGGTCGGCCGCGCCGGTCAGCTTCGCCGAGCAGGCGTTCACATACTCCGGGCCCTCCGTCTCCGCATGGGTCAGCGTGTCGGCCAGGCCTCGTGCCGAGGTGGCGTAGGAGGTGAGCGCGCCCAGCCAGTCGAGGAGGGCGGACCTGGCGTCGAGGGCGCCGGCCAGCTCCTCGGCACGGGTGCGCAGGGCTTCGATCCGCTCACTGAACACGGCTTGGAGCAGGGCGCCCCGGTTCGGGAAGTGCCGGCGCACGGTGGCCGATCCGACTCCGGCGACACGGGCGATCTGCTCCAGGGATGCCTCGGCGCCGTGCGCGGCGACCTCCTCCTCGGCCACGGCGAGGATCCGCGCGTAGTTGCGCCGGGCGTCGGCACGCTGGGCGGTCATCTCTCATCTCCTGGGCTTGCTAAGTGGCGGGGCCCTCCGTATCGTAACCGAACATAAGTGGCGGACCCCGCCACTTCTCAGAGCGACACCTGCCCGAGGAACACCATGACTTCAGATCCCAAGCCCGTACTGGTCGTCGGCTCCACAGGCCAGCAGGGCGGCGCCACCGCCCGGGCCCTGCTCGCGACGGGGGTGCCGGTCCGGGCACTGGTCCGTGACCCGGCCGCCGCCCGGGCGAAGGCCGTCGAGGCACTCGGCGCCGAGCTGGTCACCGGCGACCTCGACGACCGTGACTCTTTGACCAGGGCCGCCGAAGGAACCCGAGCCGTCTTCTCCGTCCAGATGCCCGATCTGGAGGGCCGCGGCTTCGAGGGCGAGCTCGACCAGGCCATCGGCCTGATCGAGAGCGCGAGGGCCGCCGGCGTGCCTCAGTTCGTCCACACATCCGTCTCGGGGGCCGGGCAGCACACCAGCTGGGTCAAGGACCACTGGAGCTGGATGGAGCCCTACTACACCGCGAAGGCCGGGGTCCAGGACCGGGTACGCGAGGCGGGCTTCACGCACTGGACGCTCATCAAGCCCGGCTACTTCATGGAGAACCTCCTCCCCTCCAAGGAGATCGTGTTTCCCCGTGGAGTGGAGGGCGGCCTGGTGACCCTGCTGAAGCCCACGACCCGGCTGTCCCTCGTGGCTGTCGACGACATCGGCGGGGCGGCTGCGGCCGCCATCGCCGCACCTGAGCGTTTCCACGAGGTCGAGCTGGAGCTGGCGAGTGACTACCTGTCCATGACGGACATCGCCGCGGTCCTCTCGCGCCGTCTCGGTGTCGAGCTGACCGCGCCCGACCTGACCGCGGAGGAGGCAACCGCAGCGGGGATGCCCGACATGGGCTTCGGCCAGTCACACATCAACGAGCACTCCCAGCCCGCCCGGCCGGAATTCGCGCGGGAGCTCGGCATCCCCCTCACCACCTTCGACGAGTGGGCCGGAGCCCATCTGCGGCCGGCCTCGGCCTGAGGTCCACCCCGGGGACCGTGACACCCCGTCAGGCAGGCCGTAGCTCGAACCAGTCGAAGGCCGGCGCGCCCCGGGTCGCGTACATGCCGACCACCCGGCCGGTGAAACCCCCGGCAACCTCGGTGGTGAGGTAGCGCCCGTCGAGTTCGGCGAGTACCTCGAAGTCCCCGTCGGCAGTCTCGTACCCCAGGCGCAGGGTGTCGGGGCCGCCCACCCGGAGGCCGGACACCTCCGCGGTGCCGTCGCCCTCGGGACGTACGGTGACGGTGGGCGGCAGTACACCTGTGGTGGTCACATCGATCCTCAGGACCAAGGGGCCGGTGGGTACCGTCCGTTCGGCCACGGTCCGGCGCAACGGGCCTATGCGTGCGACCGCACGTACCCTGCCGTCCTCGGCCTCCACCTCGTAGTGGTGGGCCTCGTCGAGCCGTACGGCTATCCCGCCCCTGCCTCCTTCACCAGGGTCGGCCAGCACCCGCGCGCTGCAGTCCGGATCACGCTGGCGCCTCCCGACGAACAGTGCGCCCGGCCGGTCCAGGCTGTCCGCGCGGGCGTGCAGCACCAGATGTCCGGGCCGCTCGTCCAGGCGTACGGCGCCGGGGTCCTGCCGGCGCAGCGACACCCAGCAGGGTGCGAGTCCCGCGGAGTCGAAGTCGTCGCGGTGCGGCTCGTCGGGCCAGGGGTGCGGGGGCAGCGCCGGAGCCTCGGCGCGCGGTTCCAGCGGGCCGGGCAGGGGCCATTCGTCCACCCAGCGCACCGGCGCCAGGAACGTCTCCCGGCCCAGACCGTGGTATCCGGGCGTGTCACCACGGGGCCTGGTGCCCAGCAGGACCATCCACCAGGTTCCGTCGTGGGCCTCCACCAGATCCCCATGGCCGGTGTTCTGGACGGGGTGGCCGGTGCTGCGGTGGGACAGCACGGGGTTGTCCGGGTGCGGTTCGAAGGGGCCCGGCAGCGTCCGCGCCCTGGCCACCGACATCGCGTGCCCGCGTTCCGTCCCGCCCTCCGACAGGAGCAGATACCACCAGTCGCCGATCCGGTAGAGGTGCGGTCCCTCGGGATACTGGAGCCCGCTTCCCGACCACATGTCCACCGGCTCACCGAGCAGTTCGCCCGTCTCCGGCTCGATGCGCACCCCACGGATCCCGTCGTGGGAGAACACGCACCAGCAGTCGCCCTCGTCGTCCCAGGCCAGATCGGGGTCGATGCCCGGGATGCCTACCGGCACGGGCTCCGACCACGGACCCGCGGGGTCCTCGGCGGTCACCAGGACGGTGCCCGCACCGGCCACCACGGTCGTGATCATCCAGAAGAGGCCGTCATGATGTCGCAGCGTGGGCGCGTACACCCCGCACGAGGACGGAGCCGTGTCAGGCAGCGCCAACTGCGACGAGCGGTCCAGGACGTGTCCGATCAGCCGCCAGTGCACGAGATCCCTGCTGTGCCACAGCGGCACCCCGGGGACGTACTCGAAGCTGGACGTCGCCACGTAGTAGTCCTCGCCCACACGGCAGATACTCGGATCCGGACTGAAGCCGGGTATCACGGGATTCTCGAAGAGCACCTGGACCGTCCTCGGGTCAGGCCCTGCGTAACAGGGCCATGATCGTTGAAGCGCTTCGAAGATGGCAGCGTCGCATCAGCGTGTCAAGGGACCCGGCAGATCTACGACAGCCTTCGCAAAAACGCGAGTTGGCCGCGTCGAAACGCTTCGACGCCCCTTTACGCAGAGGGCCGAATCATGGGCACCCAAAACCATGTGCGCGACCGTCGGGGCGGGGAGCAGACTGCGGGTATGGACCGAGAAGCTGTCGGATCTTCCGGCGTGAACCCCTCGGCGCGGTAGAACCGCATGCTCGGGTTCCCGTCGGACGCCCGCCTGTTGATCGTCAACTGCGACGACTTCGGCATGTATCCCGCGGTCAACACGGCGGTGATCGAATCGATCGAGCAGGGGATCGCGGGGTCGTGCAGCCTCATGACCGTGTGTCCAGCGGCGCAGGACGCCGTACGGCTGCTGCGGCGACGGCCGGACATCCCGTTCGGGATCCATCTCACCCTGGTGTGCGAGACGCCCCGGCACCCCTGGGGCCCTCTGGCCGCGAAGGAGAAGGTGCCCTCGCTGCTCGACCGGGCGGGCGACTTCTTCGCGCCGACGACCGCCGGACGGGCCGCCCTGCTGGGCCGGGCCCGGCCCGACGAGGTCGAGACCGAATTCCGCGCGCAGTTGGACGCCGTGGCCGACACGGGGCTCACACCCACCCATCTGGACTTCCACTGCCTGGCCGACGGAGGCCGCGACGACATCCTGGACCTGACGGTGGAACTGGCCGGGGAGTACGGCCTCGCCGTCCGTGTATGGCTGGAGCCGGGACTTCTGGCGATGCGGCGACGGGGGCTGCCCGTCGTCGACCATGACTTCCTGGACAGCTTCTCCCTTGCGACCGAGGACAAGGCGGCACGGTATGCCCGGCTGCTCCAGGGGCTGCCGATCGGGCTCAGCGAATGGGCTGTGCGTCCCGGTCTCGGCGGCCGTGAGGCGATGGCCGTCGACAGCGGGTGGCGGGTGCGCCGTGCCGACCACGACTTCCTCACGTCGCCGGAGGCCCGGGAGGCCGTGGCACGGGAGGGCATCACGGTGATCGACCACCGGGCCCTCCAGCGTGTCTGGGCACGCGATGCCGGGGCCGCCGTGAGCCGCCGCCCCGGCCATCCGCATGCTGGACCTGGCTCACCGGATGCCCGGACGGACCCGTAGGCTGGCGGGTGCAGCTGGTTCGCCCCGTCCGCCAGACGGGATGCGTCGCAAGAGGGAACCCGGTGGAATTCCGGGACTGCCCCGCAGCGGTGAGCGGGAACGACCGCCGTCATACGCACTGGGTCCGACGTACCGGGCCTGGGAAGCGACGGCCAATAGGTGTCCTCCTGGAGGGCGTGCCCGCGAGTCCGAAGACCTGCCATCTGCCCGCGTGCGAACGAACCGTGCGCGGACGATCCCGGTGACCTCGTGGGCGGGTCGGCGTACATACCAGGCGGATCACCGCGTCGTCCGGCGCGCCTCCCGTCCGGTACGTCACCCCTTCGCGCTCTCGTCCCGTCTCCGGGATCTCAGGGATTCATCTCGCGAAGGAGATCTCCGTGACCACCGAGCATCCGACCGCAGCGCGGTCCACCGTGTACGGCTACCCCCGGCAGGGACAGAACCGGGAACTGAAGAAGGCCGTCGAGGGCTACTGGAAGGGGCGGGTCACCGCGGACGCCCTCCGCGCCACCGCCGCGGAGCTGCGTCGTTCCACCTGGCAGCAGCTCGGCGCCGCAGGTATCGACGAGGTCCCGACCGGGGACTTCTCGTACTACGACCACGTGCTGGACACCACCGTCATGGTCGGTGCCGTTCCCGCACGCCACCGTGAGGCGGTCGCAGCCGACCCGCTCGACGGCTACTTCGCGATGGCGCGTGGCACGCAGGACGTCGCACCACTCGAGATGACCAAGTGGTTCGACACCAACTACCACTATCTGGTCCCGGAGCTGGGCCCGGACACGGTCTTCACCGCGAACTCGGCCAAGCAGGTGGCCGAGCTCAAGGAGGCCGTCGCGCTCGGGACCGCCGCCCGGCCCGTCCTGGTGGGTCCGGTGACATATCTGCTCCTGGCCAAGCCCGGCCCGGGTGTCGCCGCGGACTTCGACACGCTCACGCTCCTGGACCGTCTGCTGCCGGTGTACGCCGAGGTGCTCGGCGACCTGCGTGCGGCAGGAGCCGAGTGGGTGCAGCTCGACGAACCCGCCCTCGTCCAGGACCGCGGCCAGGCCGAACTGGCCGCCGCCGAGCGCGCCTACCGACTGCTGGGTACGCTCGCCGACCGGCCCAAGCTGCTGGTCGCCTCCTACTTCGGCCGTCTCGGCGAAGCCCTTCCCGTCCTCGCCAAGGCACCGGTGGACGGGCTCGCACTGGACTTCACCGAGGCCGCCGCCGCGAATCTGGACGCTCTGGCCGCGGTCGGCGGGCTTCCCGGCAAGCGCCTGGTCGCCGGGGTCGTCGACGGGCGCAACATCTGGATCAACGACCTGGAGAAGTCGCTCTCCACGCTCGGCACCCTGCTCGGGCTCGCCGGACGGGTCGACGTGGCACCCTCCTGCTCCCTGCTGCACGTCCCCCTCGACACCGCGGCCGAACGGGACATCGACCCGCAGCTCCTGCGCTGGCTGGCCTTCGCCCGGCAGAAGACCGCCGAAGTCGTGACTCTGGCCCGGGGAATCACCCGGGGCACCGGCGCCATCACTGCCGAACTCGCCGCCAACCGGACCGACCTGGCCTCCCGCACGCACTCCCCGGTCACCAGGGACCCCGCTGTGCGCGCCAGGACAGCCGCGGTGACCGAGGACGACGCCCGCCGCTCGCAGCCGTACGGTGAACGAGCCGCTGCCCAGCGTGCGCACCTCGGGCTGCCCCTGCTGCCGACGACCACCATCGGTTCCTTCCCGCAGACCGCCGAGCTGCGCACCGCCCGGGCCGACCTGCGCACCGGACGCATCGACGCGGCCGGCTACGAGGAGCGCATCAAGGCCGAGATCCAGGAGGTGATCTCCTTCCAGGAGGAGACCGGCCTGGACGTCCTGGTGCACGGCGAAGCCGAACGCAACGACATGGTCCAGTACTTCGCGGAGCAGCTGACGGGGTACCTCGCCACCCAGCACGGCTGGGTCCAGTCCTACGGCACCCGCTATGTCCGTCCTCCGGTGCTTGCAGGCGACATCTCCCGCCCCGAGCCGATGACGGTGGGCTGGACGACGTACGCCCGGTCGCTCACCGACCGTCCGGTCAAGGGCATGCTCACGGGCCCTGTCACCATGCTCGCCTGGTCCTTCGTCCGCGACGACCAGCCCCTCGGGGACACCGCACGCCAGGTCGCGCTCGCCCTGCGCGACGAGGTGAAGGATCTGGAGTCGGCGGGGACTTCGGTCATCCAGGTGGACGAGCCCGCACTGCGCGAGACACTGCCGCTGCGCGCCGCCGACCACCGGGCGTATCTGGCCTGGGCGACGGAGTCGTTCCGGCTCACGACCAGCGGGGTGCGGCCGGAGACACAGATCCACACCCATATGTGCTACGCCGAGTTCGGCGACATCGTCCAGGCCATCGACGACCTCGACGCCGACGTCATCAGTCTGGAGGCCGCGCGCTCCCATATGCAGGTCGCCCACGAGCTGGCGGACCACGGATACCCGCGTGAAGCGGGACCCGGCGTGTACGACATCCACTCGCCCCGTGTGCCGAGCCCCGATGAGGCCGCCGAGCTGCTGCGTACCGGCCTGAAGGCGATCCCGGCCGACCGGTTGTGGGTCAATCCGGACTGTGGGCTCAAGACCCGCGGCTGGCCGGAGACCCGCGCGTCGCTGGAGAACCTCGTGGCCGCTGCCCGCACGGTCCGCGGCGAGCTGCCGGCGTCCTGATCATCAGGACCGGCCGGGGCGCGCCCGTGCTCCCCGGCCGGTCCCACCACGCCATACCCCGGGAACACTAATTACCTATTTCAACCTGTTTGCAGGGTTTGATGGCGGGTACCCCACAGAGAGGGCGGAATGAAGCGTTCCGCTGCGGGGCCGTACGGAGCCGCGGGCTGAGCCGTCGTCCGCGTCCACCGGTGCCGCCGCCCCGAAACACCGACGAGAAGGAGTCATCCGTGTCCTCGGTACCCGCCATCACGCTCAACAACGGTGTGGAGATCCCCCAGCTCGGCTTCGGGACCTTCCAGATCCCGCCGGAAGACACCCGCGAAACCACTCTGGCGGCCCTGGAGACCGGCTACCGGCACATCGACACGGCGCAGATGTACGGCAACGAGCAGGAGGTCGGCCAGGCGGTCCGCGACTCGGGTCTCGACCGTTCCGACGTCTTCGTCACCAGCAAGCTGGACAACGACGCCCATCCGTACGACGACGCCCTCAAGGCGTTCGAGCGCACCATGGAGAGGCTCCAGCTGGGCCATCTCGACCTCTTCCTCATCCACTGGCCGCTGCCTGACAAGGGCGACTTCGTGGAGACCTGGAAGGCGCTGGAGGAGATCTACCGCTCAGGTCGCGTCAAGGCCATCGGCGTGTCCAACTTCCAGCCGCACCACCTGCGCCGGCTGCTGGACGGCGGCACCGTGGTGCCCGCTGTCAACCAGATCGAGGTGCATCCCTACCTCACCCAGGACACCGTCAGGTCCTTCGACGCCGAACACGGCATCGCCACCGAGGCCTGGTCGCCGATCGCACAGGGCAAGGTGCTCGACGACCCCACGCTCTCCCGTATCGCGGAGCGGGTCGGCAAGTCGACGGCGCAGGTCACGCTGCGCTGGCATCTGCAGCGCGGGGACATCGTGTTCCCCAAGTCGGTGACTCTGCGGCGTATCCAGCAGAACTTCGACCTCTTCGACTTCGAGCTCACCGAAGGGGACATGGGCGAGATCAGCGCCCTGAACCGCGACGAGCGCACCGGGTTCGACCCGGACCGGTTCAACGGCTGAACGTCTCCACGCAGCGCAGGACCCGCCCCTCCGGGAGGGACGGGTCCTGCGGCACGGAGAGATTCAGCGTGTCACTTCAGGGCGGGCGGTGCCGAGTCCGCCGACGTACCCCACTACGAGGGTTCCGCGCCGACCTCGAAGGACAGGTCGCGGGTGTGGCGGATGTCCTCGGTGGTCAGATACGTCTTGCCGTACGCGGCCCCGTCCGTCCGCGCCGACTGGATGTAGCGCGCCGAGTCGGAGGTGCCCGGAGCCGTCACGGTCAGCCTGCCCTTGGGGTAGTAGCGCCGGTCGAGGGTCAGGTCCACCCTTTCGAAGACAGGGGTCGACAGGCCCCAGGTGTCGGTGCCCGGCTGGACCGGGAAGATCCCGATCGAGGAGAGGACGTTCCAGGCGGACATCGTCCCCAGGTCGTCGTTCCCGGTCATCCCGGTCGGGGTGTCCGTGAAGAGCGTGAGCGCGGCGTGGACCACGTCGGTCGTCTTCCAGGGCTGACCGGTGGAGAGGTAGGTGTACGGGGCGATCAGGTCGGGTTCGTTCTGCGGGTTGTACTTGTCCGCGTTGTAGTAGTCGTACGGTCCGTTCACCCACACCTCGGCTGCGGTCTTCGCGGGGTCCTCCAGCAGCTGCTCGTAGGCGAAGAAGGAGTCGAGCCGTTCGTTGGCGGACGCGGTGCCACCGATCAGGTCGACCATGCCGGGCAGGTCCTGCGGCACGAGCCACTGGTACTGCCAGGACGTGCCCTCGTGGAAGCCCTCGCTCTCCGCCGGGTCCACGGGTCCTGTGAAGTCACCGTTCTCGTCCCGCGCCCGGAAGAAGCCGGTGGAACTGTCGAAGATCTTCCGGTAGTTCTGCGCCCGCTCCGTGTACCGCGCCGCGTCGTCCTCGTGCCCCAGTTCCTTCGCCATCTGCCCGAGCATCGCGTCGGACAGCGCGTACTCCAGGGTCGCCGAGGCACCGTGGTCGTAGTCGGAGTCACCCGGCTTCACATGGGCGCGGTCCTTGATGTACGGCGCGAAGCCGTCGGCGAGGTACTCCTTGTTGGCCTCTCGGCCCACGGGGGCGGAGTCGGCGGGAGGCACGCCGTCGGCGTTCTTCCTCAGCGCGCGGTAGGCCTGTTCCTCGTACCCCTTGAGCAGCCCCTGCTGGTAGGCGTTGGTGAGGAACGGCGTGACCGGGTCACCGGTCATGATGTTCGTCTCGACCGTGCCGTAGCCCCACTTGGGCAGCCAGCCGCTGTCCTCGTCGATCTTGATCACGGAGATGGCCATGTCACGGGACTCGTGCGGTGCGAGCAGCGAAAGGAGCTGGGCCTGGGTCCGGTAGGTGTCCCAGAGCGACCAGTTCTGGTAGTAGGTGAATCCCTTGGCCCGGTGGGTCTTCTGGTCCCAGCCGGTGTAGCGGCCGTCGACGTCGCTGCCGATGTTCGGCGCGAGGAAGGAACGGTAGAGCGACGAGTAGAAGGTCCGCCGCAGGGTCTCACTGCCGCCCTGTGCCCGGACGTCGCCGAGGCGGTCCTCCCAGGCGGCCTGCGCGGCGTGCGCGACACTGTCGTACGAACGGCCGCCTTCGGCGTGGAGGTTGAGTGCGGCACCCTCGGCGTCCACGTAGGAGATCGCGGTGGTCGCCTCGACGGTGCGGTCCTTGGACGTGTCGAACCGCACGAACGCGCCGTTGCGCTCGTCGTCCGCGGCTGACGACGTGGACCCGGGGGTGACCGTGTCACCCTTCCAGGTGCCGGAGGTGGTGAACGGCCGGTCGAAGCGGGTGATCGTGTACACCGTGTACGGCTTGGTGTCCTGGCAGAAGCCACTGCCGGTGATGGCGGTACGCACGGTGCGGTTGTCGAGGATCTCGACGTCGGTGTTCTCGGTCTTGTGCAGCGACTGGCCCGCGTTGATGAGGACGTTGGCCTTGGCCGTGGCGGGGAAGGTGTAGCGCTGCACTCCGGTGCGCTCGGTGGCGCTCAGCTCCGCCTTGATGCCCGTCTTGAGGGCGACCTCGTAGGTGCCGGGGCTCGCCTTCTCGTCGTCATGGCTGAACTCGGCCTCGTACTGCGCGTTGTCCGTCGAGGTGATGTCACCGGTCGTCGGCAGCACCGGGAGGTCACCGCCGAGACCGCAGCCCACACCGGAGATATGGACGGTGGAGAAGCCCCTGATGTGGTTCTCCGAGTAGTCGTAGCCGGTGTTGTGCCCGGTGTCGGGCGAGAACTGCACCATGCCGAAGGGCACCGCGGCACCCGGGTAGGTGTTGCCCTCGTTCTCGGTGCCGATGAAGGGATTGACGAGATCGGTGAGCCGGGCGCGCTGGGCGTGCCGCCCTCCGTCCGCCACGGCAGGTGCGGCGACGGAGCCGCCGATGAGGGCGGCCGTGGCGGCCACCGTCCCCGCACCGCGAATCCAGTGGGTCCATCTCATGGAATGAGCGCCTCTCGGCCGTAGACAACGTTGTCAGCGCACTGCGCGATCATTCTTCGCCGCCTGCGTGTACTCGTCAAGACTCGCGACGGACTGCGAACGCCCGTTCTGCGGCGAGTGGCGGAGAGCGCCCAGCGCGCGATGCTCATCGGGGACGTACGCGACAAGGGGCTGAACTCATTCCCGAGGTCCCTGGCCTGGTGGGCGGCTTCCACGAAGCCGCCCACCACACCCCGTCCCTCGCCGAGCCGGTCCGTCGGCTCGACGAGGTGGTGGGCCGTCACCCCCGGGAGACCGCCGCGGTCAGCGATGACAGTGACGGCGCCCGGGGCGGTGCGACGAGACCGGCCTGCGGGTCCGGGAGCCCGGACCATCCCGGACTCCCCCTGGGGCCGGGCGAATTCGACGCGGCGGGCCGCAGGCCGGCGTGGACAGCCTCGCCGAGACGGTCCATTCCCGTACGGACGGCGTCCTGACCGACGATCTGGCTCTGGTCGCCGTCACCTGTGTCACCTGTGCTGTGTCACCTGTGCGGAGCACGCTCCGCCCCCGGGACGAGCTGCACCGGCGCCCTGGGAGCCGCCGCCCCTCAGCTCAGCTGCGCGTAGACGATGAGGTTGTCCACGGGGTGGCCGTCGGCGTCGAAGTCTCCGTCGCAGGTGACCAGGCGCAGCACCGGCTCGCCCGAGGCGACATAGACCTTCTTCGTGGGGAAGGCCTTCTTGCTCACGCTCTCCGTGCCGGTGACCGTGAAGTGGGACTCTTTCCCGCCCCCGTCGGACACGGCGATGTCCGCGCCCTTGGCGATCGTGTGCAAGTCGTGGAAGACGGCCTTGCCGAACCGTGTGTCGTTGTGGCCGATGAGCACCGCGGCACCGGACTCACCGGGCACGGCACCGCCCGCGTACCAGCCGGCTGTCATGCCCTTGTCCGCCGGCGGGACCTCGACCGTGCCGTCGTCATTGAGTCCCAGCCTGAGGAGCTCGCTGTCTATCCCGAGCGACGGGACGGACAGCCGTGTCGGTGCCGCTGCCTTGGGCGGCGCATCCGATGACGGGGGAGCTTCCGATGACGTGGGCGAGTGCGACGCCATCCGCCCGGACGGCTCGGGCGCGTCCGCCCCGCCGCAGCCGGTGACCGGGGCGAGCAGCAGAGCGGCTGCCGCGACGGACAGGACCGTCCGACGTGACGAGTTCGGTGTAAGGGGCATGAGCACTCCGGTGCGGGGCGGACGAAAGCGGGAAGAGCCTGACGGGGGGAAGCCTGACGGCGGGTGGCGCCGCTCCCCGGGCGGGAAGCGGCGCCACCGTGCGGGATCAGCCGTTGTGCTGTGCGGCGGACCGGCGGCGCATCACGAGGACGCCGGCGCCCGCGAGCAGCACCGCGCCGGCCGCGGAGCCGTACAGCGCGGTGTTGTCGGCTCCTTGGGCCGAGCGCTCCCCCGCGTCGACGCCGCCCCGCGGCGTCATGCGGGCCCGCGCCGAGTCGGCGGGGACGGGGGTCGGCGCCTCGCTGGGCTCGGCACCCTCTCGGGCGGCGCTGGCGCGCTCGCTGCGCTCGGCGGGTACCGGCGTGGGGGTGGCGTCGTCCGCGACGGCAGCGGCGGACGGGAGCAGGACAGCGCCGAGGCCGACAGCGGCGAGGACGGCGGTGCGCAGGGTGGGGCGGTGGGACATGAAGAACTCCGATTCCAGCTCGGCGTTGAAGGTGCCCGCGCACGGATGCGCGTCGGGCGCCGGGCATGCCCACAGACTGGAGGGGAGTTGTGAGGAAGCTGTCAGACCGCTGTGTTCATCGGATCAGGGCCGGCCGGTGGCAGCCGCAGCGTGAACACCGTCCCCTGGTCGACCGTGCTGATCACCCCGGCCGTACCGCCGTGCGCCTCGATGAGTTTGCGGACGATCGCCAGCCCGAGGCCACTGCCTCCGGTACGGCGGCTGCGTGACTTCTCCGCGCGCCAGAACCGGTCGAAGACGTAGGGCAGGTCATCAGGCGCTATGCCGCTGCCGGTGTCGGCGACCTCCAGCACCACTTCCCGGTCGGCTCCCCCGGCCCCGGACAAGGCCCCGGACCCGGACTCCGCTCCGGCCCCGGCCGCGTAGGCCCGCAGTGTCACCCGCCCTCCTGGCGGGGTGTGGCGTACGGCGTTGGAGACCAGGTTGCCGATCGCCTGCCGCAGCCGGACCGGGTCGGCCGTGAGCTCGGGTGCGGGCTCGTCGCCGTCCGGCGCGGCCACGGCGAGGCCGACTCCGGCTGCCTCGGCCTGCGCCTGATGGGCCGCCACCGCGTGGCTGAGCAGGTCCTCGATCCGTACGGGTTCGGGGTGCAGCCGCAGCGCGCCGGCGTCGGCCGCCGACAGGTCCTGGAGGTCGTCGATGATGTGCTGCAACTGCATCGCCTCCTCCAGGAGTGAGGAGACGAGCGTCGCGTCCACTTCCGCTATGCCGTCCTGGGCCCCCTCCAGCCACCCCCGGATGTTGCTCAGCGGGGTGCGCAGTTCGTGCGCGACATCGCTGACCAACGCCTTGCGCTGCTCCTCCAGCCTGGCGCGGTGTGCCGACATGTCGTTGAAGGCGGTGGCCAGGCGGCCGATCTCGTTGTCAGCCGCGACCACCACCTGCGAGGGATCCTCCCCGTCCCGCATGCGCTGGGCCGCTCCCGTGAGCGCGTGCAGCGGCCGCACCAGTCGGACGCCCGCCAGGATCGACGCGCCGACGGTGAGCGCGAGGACGAGCGCTGCGGCCCCGATGACGTTGACCATGTTCGCAGGGGACAGCTCGAAGCCGGGCACGGCGCCGCCGCCCGGGTCGCTGATGAACAGCAGAGCGGGTGAGGCGACGTAGGAACTGAGCTGCTCCTGACGCGCGATGGCGACGCACGAGGCGATGTCCCGGTCGTTCTCGCCGTCCAGGGCGGTAGGCGCCCGCGACGGCGACTCCCGCGGGACGCCGACGTCCGGCATCGCCGTCGGCATGGGGGTCGAGGAGACCGGCTCGGCGCCCGTGTTCCACGAGAGGTCGAGATCGAGTTCCACGGCTTCGCGCCCCTGCCGGTCCAGGCACGCGTTGACCAGTTCGTTGAGCGCGGTGAGCGCCTTGGTCTCCGTTCTGGTGGGGGTGTCCAGGGCGTCCGTCGAACACCGGCTGCCACGCACCCGATCGGGGTCGTTGCCCACGACCTGGATGCGGGGCCTGCCGCTCGGGCCCTCGACGACGTCCGAGGCGATCCCCGAACGGCTGAGGCAGCGCACCGCCTGCTCGGCGGTGCGCGTCAGCGACGTACGTTCCGCCTTGGGCAGCCTGAACGGTCCGACGGCCCGCGGGTCGACCCGGTCGCTGCCGGAGCGCTGCTCCCCGTCCGTACCGGGCGCCGCGACAGTCACCGAACCGGAACCGGAATCCGCTCCCGAGGACGTGGCCGCCACGGACAGCGGATCCACCACGGCCGACGCCTCGGGCGGGAGTGCCGGGGGCGGCGGCGAGGCGGCGGCGGAGTCGGCGAGGATCTCCCGGCTCTGCGTCGTCAGGGTGATCCGCCTGTCGGACGAGTCGGCCAGCTCGGCCACCGTGTCGCCCACGCCGCGCCAGGAGGGGTGTTCGGCCGCGTAGCCGAGCAGGGCGTCGAGGACGCGCGTGTCGGCGGCGAGGTTGCGGCCCTGCTCCTGCTCGATCGCGCCGGATGTGGTCTGCACGGCCAGCCACGCGGTCGCGGCGACCGAGCAGGCCGCGACGAGCGCCGACACCGCCAGCAGCCGGCCGAGGAGGCTCTTGCGCAGGGGGAGCCGCAGGCGCTGCCCGCCGTGCTCAGCGCGCCGGGGCACGGGAGCCCTTCAGCGGGTCCATGAGTTTGTAGCCGACTCCGAAGACGGTGAGCAGCCGTGCCGGGCGCCGGGGCTCGCGCTCGATCTTCTTGCGGAGGTTCATGATGTGCACATCGACGGTACGACTGCTGATGTACCGGTCGAACCCGTGGAGTTCGGCGAGCAGCTGCTCCCGGGTGAATACCCGTTCGGGCTCGGCGGCCATCGCCGAGAGGAGCCGGAACTCCCCCGGTGTGCACTCGACGCCTGTGCCTTCGACCGCCACCTCGTGGCGAACGGGGTCGACGGCGAGTGAGCCCACCCGCAGCACATGCGTCTGTTCGGGGCTACTGTCCCGCCGGGTGCGCCGCAGGAGCGTACGCACGCGCGCCATGAGCTCCCGCGGGCTGTAGGGCTTGGTCATGTAGTCGTCCGCCCCCAGGTCGAGCCCGAGCAGCAGATCGTCCTCCGTGGCGCGGGCGGTCAGCATGAGGACCGCCAGCTCCCGCCCCTCGGCGCGCAGCACACGGACCACGTCGAGGCCGTCGGCACGCGGCATCATCACGTCGAGCACGAGCAGGTCCGGCGCCCCCTGCCGCGCCTGTTCGAGGGCGGAGAGGCCGTCGGACACCAACGTGACGGCATGGCCCTCCCGTTCGAGGTAGCGGCGGACCAGCTCGGCCTGTTTCGCGTCGTCTTCAGCGACTATGACGTTTGCGCACACGCGGACGATCGTAGAGGAGGCCCCGCGGGCCGGCGATCAGCAGACGCCGTCGCCCGGCTTGGGGTTGCCCAGGCCGAACAGGGGGCGCAGCTTGAGGCCGACCCACGTACCCACCAGTGCGACCGCGCCCCACAGCCAGCCGCTGAGGCTGCCCGAGGCGACACCCGCCAGGTAGGCGCCGATGTTGCAGCCTCCGGCCAGTCGTGCGCCCACGCCCATCAGCACTCCGCCGAGCACCGAAGCGACTGCCGTACGCCACGGAATTCCACGGTGCAGGGCCCAGGTGCCGCCGAGCGCCGCGGCGACCGCCGCGCCGATCATGATGCCGATGTCGGTGAGGCTTGTCCTGTCGGCCAGGACCGGGCCCGCCAGCATCTCCTTGTTGCCGGCCTGCTGCCACCAGCTCCAGTTCTCCGGGTGACCGCCGAGTGCTCCCACAAGTTCCGAACCCCACAGGCTGAACGCGCTGGTGACACCCCATGCGCCGCCGGACACCAGCAGCACGCCCGCGCCGAGGACGGCCAGCACCAGGGCGCCCGCGGCCAGCGGCCAGGAGCCACGGAAGGCCCGTACGGCGGCGGTGCGGGCCGAGGGTACGGCGCCGAGTGGAGGGGGGTTGCGGCGGGCCTGCACGCTGCGGGTGACCACGACCACCAGCAGCAGCGCGGCGATCGTCACCGCCCAGGAGCCGAACCACCCGATGTGGTCGGAGAGTACGACCGGTTCCCAGGCGGGCAGGTCCTTCCACAGGTCGAACTGCCAGGCGGCGAGCGTGGCACCCGCGATGAAGCCGCCGAGGGTCAGGAGCACCGACGTCTGTCCCGAGCCGACGGCGAACAGGGTGCCCGAGGCGCAGGCGCCGCCGAGTTGCATCCCGATGGCGAAGAGCAGCGATCCGACGACGAGACCTGCTCCGATCGAACCGGCGGAAGGTGCCGGCTGCGAGCCGAACAGCCCGGTGCTCGTGCCGATGATCAGCGCGAACAGTGTGGCGGTGGTTCCGAGCAGCAGCGCGTGTGCCCGCAGTCCGGCGCCATTACCGACGGCTATGAGCTGGCGCCAGGCGGAGGTGAACCCGAACCGGGAGTGGAAGAGGGCGACGCCCAGACCGAGCCCCAGCAGAAGCAGCACGCCAGGTGCGGCGCCGTGCGCGGACCACACGTACGCGGTCAGAGCGACGGCGAGCAGCCCGGACACGACGAGCGGTGTCCTGCGCACCGGGGGCAGCGGCGGCGCCTCAGGTCGCGGTACCGAGGTGGGAGAAGGAACGAACAGGGCGGGCAGTGCGCGCGGCGGCGCGGCCGGCCCGGCGGGTGGCGCGGTGGTCACGAAGGTCTCCGGAGTGATGCTCGGCGGACAGCGGCGGGTGGCTGTCGACGGCGCGGCACGCGCCGCCGACGCGGGTTCAGCCGCGACAGAGGCCGTCGTCGACACACCACGCCGAGTGCGCGAACAGCGCGAGGCACAGGGGCAGGGCCGATGCAGACATGCGTACGAATATACGGATGGCAGGGCTCCGGATGCCCGGCTGTCTCGGCATGCGGAAGATTCCTCGGACAGCGCGCTCCTCGCCCGGTCGGCCCCGAGGCGCAGCCGTCCGCAGGATCCGCCTCCGGCGCACCGGGCCCGTCGGCGCCCGCCACTCCGGCGCAGCCGTCCGGGGCCGCTCCGTCCACCGTCCCGCTGCCCTTCAGCCCCTCTTCCGGTGCGTCACACACGCCCACCCGGCCCGCCGCGCCGCCCTCCGAGCACGGGACGTCCAAGCCCCGGACCGCCGCACCCGCGTCCGGGGGAACCGAGCGGACCGGTGAGGACGGCGGTTCAGCCGGGACGGCCCCCGCGAAGGAGCCCGCCACTCCTGCACCGGTGGCCGGCGGCGACTCCGGATCCGCACCTCCGGCGGAAAGCGGTGACGACAGCCAGGAGCCGCCTGGAACCGGCGGCGAGGACGCCGATGCCTCGGGAGGCCAGCTGGGCGGTCTGCTGGGAGGGCTGCTCGGCGGGTTGCTGGGGCGGGCCTGACGGCCCGATCACACAGGGGGCCGGGACAACCGGGCTTCGGTGAGCCACAACGATCGGTTGTGGCTGCCTAAGGTGGACCGGTGGACACAGAAGCACTGCGATCGTTCGTCCGGGCTGCCGAGCTCGGACAGCTGGGGCAGGCGGCCGACGAGCTGGACGTGACGCAGCAGGCGGTCTCGAAGCGCATCGCCGCCCTGGAGCGCGAGCTCGAAGTCCGGCTGTTCACGCGTACGGCCCGAGGGGTCGAGCTGACGCTCGACGGCCAGGCGTTCCTTCCGCACGCGCGGAGCGTGGTCGCGGGTGTCGAGCGCGCGGTCACCGCGGTCAGACCGGGCTCCCGGGCCCTTCGTATCGATGTCCTCGGTCTGCGGAGCGCGCAGGCCGTTGTTCTGCACGAGTACTGGCAGTCGCATCCCGGCACCGACCTCGACGTGGTGACCCTTCGGGTCAACGACCCACGCGTGGCGGTCGCCGCCGTCGAGGCGGGCGATGTCGACGCCTCGTTCCGTACGGTCACCGACGCGGCAGCGCTGCCGCCGGACGTACGGATGATCCACGCGTTCGACTCACCGCTGGAACTCCTCGTCGGCCCGGGACATCCGCTCGCGTCGGCACGACAGCTGACGCCGTCGCGGCTGCGCACGCACCGGATCTGGGTGCCGGGCATCGCACCCGGAAGCGAGTGGGCGAATTTCTACGATCAGCTCGCCACCGACTTCGATCTGCGCATCGACGCCGCAGGCCCGCACTTCGGGGACGAAGTACTTCTGGACATCCTCGCCACCTCCACGGATGTGGCCACCCTCGTCGGGGCGCGCAACCGGTACGTCTGGCCGTCGCACCACGACCTGCGCCGCATTCCTGTCGTGAACCCGACGCTCGCCTACCCTCTCTCGCTCCTCCTCCGACGTACACATCCCCATCCAGGGCTTCGCGGAGTCATCGCCCATCTCGGAACCCTGCCCAGGCCCCCTGAGCCGGTCTGGCTCCCCTCCTGGGCCACGACGCCACAGCACGGCAGGCCACGGCAGAAATAACTCGACCGGCTCGTTCCGTGCAGGTCGGCCACCCGTACACCCGAAAGGATCGTGGCATGCCCCGCGACCACCTGATGCGCATCCACAGCCCCGAGTTCCAGGCCATGGCCGAGAGGGTCCTGCGGGCCGGCGAGCTCACTTCCCGTCTGAACGTCCTGCCTTTCGAGGACGAAGCCGGCAAGGCCGAGCTGTTCGAACAGCTCCTCGGCAGGCCGCTGCCGGCGAACGTCACTGTCCACCCGCCCTTCTACACCGACCACGGACTCCGTCTCGAACTCGCCGAGCGCGTGTTCATCAACCAGAACTGCACGTTCCTGGACTACGCGGGCATCCGGCTCGGCGAGCGCGTGATGGTCGGACCGAAGGCCACATTCATCACCGTCGGCCATCCGGTCGCCCCGGCGGAGCGACGGGAATGGCTGAGCGGCGCGCCCATCGACGTGGCGGAGAACGTATGGATCGGAGCCGGTGCCACGATCCTGCCGGGCGTCACCATCGGCCGTGACGCCGTCGTGGCCGCCGGTGCGGTCGTGGCCGAGGACGTTCCACCGGCAAGCCTGGTGACCGGCAGCAAGGCGGCTGTGCGCCGTCAGTGGTGACGAGGCCGGCCCTGACCACGGGCAGAACGGCCGGGCCGGGCCGTGTCCGCACCGAGTGCTCCATTCAACAACGAGACGCTATTGCGCGTGGTTGGCAATAACCCATGTGATGCACATACTGGTCCAGTCGATCAGGAAGGTGCGCCCCATGCCGGTCACCCATACCCGCCGGAGTGTTCTCACCCTGGCTGCGACCGCCGGTGCCGGCCTGCTCGTCGGCTGCTCGTCCGGCGGCCCCGCGTCCTCGTCACCCAAGAAGGGCGGAAGCCTGAGCGCGGCCTTCCCCGGCGCGGGCGTCAAGGAGACGATGGACCCGCACGCGCAACGGCAGTTCGTCGACATCGCGCGCCACAAGGCCGTCTTCGACAAGCTGGTCGACCTGGACACGGAGCTGCGTCCCGTCCCGAGGCTGGCCACGGAGTGGTCGAGTGACACGTCGGCTCGCGTCTGGCGGTTCGACCTGCGGACGGCCCGGTTCCACGACGGGCACGTCCTCGATGCCGACGACGTGCTCTACAGCTTGTCGCGGATCCTCACCCCGAAGGCCGCGGACCACCTGGCGAAGAAGTCCCTCTCCGATGTGGACCTCGCCAACTGCCGTGCGGTGGGCAAGCGAAGCGTGGAGATCAGGCTCACCAGGCCCAACGCGGAGTTCCCCGCACTCCTGGCCATGACCGGCACCGCGATCGTCCGCGACGGCTGGGACGATCCGAAGCGGCCTGTCGGAACCGGTCCGTTCAAGTTCGTCTCCTTCACCGCGGGACGCTCCTTCACCGCCCGTCGCTTCGACGACCACTGGAACGGCGCTCCCCACCTGGACGAGGTGCGCATCCTGTCCGCCGAGAGCGAGGCACGGGCCGCCGCCGTGCGCAGCGGTGAGGTGCACTACGCACACGAGATGACCCCCACCTTCGCCCGGACGGTCGAGCACGACAGCCGGGTCAAGGTGGTGGCCACCCCGCGCAGCGGTGTTCACGGCTTCGCCCTCAAGACGGACCGGGCACCGTTCGACGATCCGGACGCCGCGATGGCCGTCAAGCTCCTCATCGACCGGAAACGGCTGGTGGACGTGGTCTGCGCCGGCCGCGCCGAGGTGGGCAACGACCTCTACGGCGAGGGGTACAGGTACTACCCGGACGGCCTGGAGCAGCGCGAGCAGGATGTGGCCGAAGCGAGACGGCTGCTACGGCGGACCGGGCTTTACAACAAGACGGTGTCCTTCTACACCTCGACCGCTGCGGACGGCTTCCCCCAGGCGGCCCACCTCTTCGCGGAGCAGGCCGGTGAGGCGGGACTGCGGGTGAAGATGAGCAACGGGCCTCCGGAGTCGTACTTCACCGATGCGCTGACCAAGGGGACGGTGATCAACCACCGCTGCGGGTCCATGCCCATCCCCACCTACATCAGCGAACGGCTGATGACCGAATCGCCGCAGAACGCCAGCGCCTGGAAGCATCGTGACTTCGACGAGGCCTTCGCCGCCGCCCGGAGCGTCACGGACGACGAACGGCGGACAGAGCGGTACGGGGCCGTGCAGACGACGATCCGGGACCGCGGGGGGCTTGTCCTGTGGGCGCACCCAGAGTGGCTGAACGCGGTCGCCCACACCGTGCGGGGCGTGAAGGAGGCTCAGCCGAACACCGTGGACTGGGCCAGGTTCGACACGGTGTGGCTGGACTGAGGTGCTGCGCTACGCCCTGCGCCGGAGCGGCTGGACCGTTGTCCAGCTCGCCGTCCTCAGCGTCCTCGTCTTCCTCCTGACCAGCCTGCTGCCGGGCGACGCGGCCACGGTCGACTTCAACGAGCAGGCCGGCCTGGAGCAGGTCGCCCAGCTGCGCGAACAGATGGGGCTCGACCGGCCTCTGGCGGAACGCTTCGTCGACTGGGCGCAGGGTGTGTTCACCGGCGACCTGGGCACCTCGCTGGTCGGCGGCGGACCGGTCGTCGACCTGCTGTCCCGCTCCGTCGGGGCGACCGCCGCTCTCGCCGCCGTCACGATCCTGCTGCTTGTGCCCATGGCCGTCGTCATCGGTCTGGTGTCGGGCCTGCGGGCCGGCGGGCGCACCGACCGTGCGCTGTCCGCCGTGACGTTGACCCTGACGTCCGTACCGGACTTCGTCCTGGCGCTGCTGCTGGTGGCGTTGTTCTCGCTGCGCCTGGGCTGGCTGCCGTCCACCTGGGTGGGGGCCGACGACCTGTGGTGGCAGCGGCCGGAGCTGTTCGTGCTGCCGGTGGCGGTCCTGCTGGCCCGCACGGTCTGTGTGCTGTCCCGGCAGATCCGGGCCGGCACCGTCGCCTCGCTCGGCGCCGGCTACACCGTGCAGGCCCGTCGGCTGGGCGTGCCCGGCTTGCGGCTGGTGCTGCGGCACGTCCTTCCCAACGCCGCCGTCCCCGGGGTGCAGGAACTGGCCCGTACCGGTGACCAGTTGCTGGGAGGCGTCCTCGTGGTCGAGGCGGTGTTCGCCATCCCCGGTACCGCGACGGCGTTGGTGGAGGCCGTGCAGAACCGTGACGTACCCGTGGTCCAGGCGCTCACCCTGACCCTGGCGGCCGTGGCGTGTCTGCTGAACCTGACCGCGGACCTGGTCAGCCAGCGGCTGGCACCCCGTACGGAAGTGCTGCGGTGAAGGCCGGACGACTCGTACGCGGTCGGCGGCGCGCGTGGGGTGGGGCGCTGCTGCTGTTCCTGCCGTGCACCGCTGCCGTGGCCGGCCCCTTCGTGGTGGACGCGGACATTCCGTCCGGCGGCATGCCGTACGCCGGCCCGGGCACGGACGGGCACCCTCTCGGCACGGACGCGCTGGGCCGTGACGTCCTGGCCCTGATCCTGCGTGGGGGTGCCAGCGCGCTGGGTGTGGCATGCGCCGCCGTGGCCCTGGCCATGATGATCGGCGGCGTCCTCGGTCTGACGGCCGCCGCGTCCCGCAGCCGGTGGCTCGACGATCTGCTCATGCGGCCGGTCGAGCTGCTGCTGCCCCTCCCGTCGCTCCTGGTGATCAGTGTCATCGGTGTCGGCTGGCGCGGGCATCCGGTCGCTGTCGCGCTGGCGGTGGCCGCTCTCAGTGTGCCGGCTGTGGCGCGTCTGCTGCGGGCCGCGGCTCTGGACGCGGCCAGCGGACCGGTCGCGGAGGCCATGCGGCTGCAGGGCGAGTCGTCGGCGCGGATCCTGGTCACACACGTGGGGCGCGCGGTGCTGCCGGTGGCGGCGGCCGACGCCGGAACGCGGGTCGGGACGGCGGTCTTCACCGTGGCCGCCGCCAACTTCCTCGGGCTCGGCCTCGATCCGACGTCTCCGGACTGGGGTGTGGTGATCGCGGCGAGCAGGGAGGCGCTCTTCGTGCAGCCGTGGGCGGTCTGCGCACCCGCGCTGATGCTGGTGATGTTCACCGTCGGCGTCAACCTGGTGGCCGACGGTCTGCTGCCGCGCGCGGAACGCACGGAACACAAGGGTCGTACGGACCGCACGGAACACAAGGGTCGTACGGGCCGCACGGAACGTACGGATCGCAAGGAACGCACCGCGAAGACGGACAGCGCACGCAGGAAGGCGACGGCATGGAACCGGTGATCGAGATCCGCGGGCTGACCGCACGGGCAGGGGCTTCCGGCCTGCTGAACGGTGTCGACCTGACCGTCATGCCCGGCGAGGTGACCGCTCTCGTGGGGCCGTCGGGCAGTGGGAAGACCACGGTCGCCCTTGCCTTGCTGGGCGAGTCGGCCCCCGGGGTCCGGCTCACCGGTTCGGTGCAGGTCGTGGGCACCGAGGTGGTGTCCGCCGACGGCCCGGTGCCCGACGCGTCGGGCGTACGTGGCCGACTGGTCTCCTACATGCCGCAACACCCGGCACACGCCCTCAATCCGGCCCGGCGGACAGGGTCCGTCCTCACCGAACTCGCCCGTCTGCACCGGCCGGACGCCGACCGGCGTTCCACTGCCGTGAAGTACGCCGCCCAGGCGTTGCGCACCGCCGGGCTGGCGGACGACAGGGCAACGCTGCGCCGCTTTCCGCACCAGTTCTCCGGCGGGCAGCGGCAGCGGGTGGCACTGGCCCAGGTGCTGGCCTGCGGACCGCGCGTCGTGGTGCTCGACGAGCCCAGTACGGGCCTTGATACCGTGGCGCGCATGCGGCTGGCGGGTGAGCTGACCCGGCTGACCGACGAGGGGATCACCGTCCTGCTGCTCAGCCACGACCACGAGTTCGTACGCGCCGTCGCCACCCGCACGGTGCTCCTGGACCGGGGGCGGGTGACCGCCGCCGGCCTCACTGCGGACCTCCTGCCCGCCCGGCTCCTCCCCGCTCCCCCGCCCCGGCAGGGCGGCCCCTCCCCCGCCGGCAGGACCGCGCTGCAGGTGGAGGGCCTGTCGGCGTGGCTGCGACCGGGGCGCAGGGACCAGGTGCTCCATGACGTCACGGTGCGGGTTCCGGAAGGCGGTTGCACGGCGGTCGTGGGCCCGTCGGGCAGCGGCAAGACGGTCCTCGCCCGGTGTCTCGCCGGACTGCACGAACGCCGTACGGGCCACCTCTCCCTGTTCGGCGATCCCCTGCCGGTCCTGCGGCACCGGACCAGGCGTCAGGTCCGGTCCGTGCAGTACGTATGGCAGGAGGTCCGGAACTCCTTCGACGAGCGGCGCACCGTCCTCGACCAGGTGGCCCGCACAGCGGTACTTCTGCACGGACTCTCCCCGCGGGAGGCCGGACGGCGGGCGATGCTTCTCTGGGAGCGGCTCGGTCTGACCTCCGAGCAGGCCACGCGGCACGCCGGATCGTTGTCCGGCGGGGAGTTGCAACGCGCGGCGCTCGCCCGAGCCCTGCTCGCCGAGCCCGACGTACTGATCTGCGACGAGATCACCACCGCGCTCGACGCGGTGAGCACCGGGCTGGTGACCTCGGAGATCATCAGGATCCGCCAGGAGAGCGGAACAGCTGTGCTGTGGATCAGTCACGATCTCCGGCTGGTCGAGCAGTTGGCCGAGGACCTGGTGGTCCTCGACGCGGGCACCGTCGTGGAGTACGGCGCCCGGGACGCTGTGCTCGCTGCCCCGGGCGCACGAACCACCCGCCTGTTGCTCAGCGCCCGGCACCTGGGCGTCGGCTCCGCGGACCCGTCAGCCCCGCACCTGGTACACGGAAGGGAACAACCTCACTCATGACAGTAACGGCCACCTCCGAATGGCAGCGTTGGCAGACCAGTTGGGACCGTCAGCAGGAGTGGTACATGCCGGACAGGGAGGAGCGCTTCCGGGTCATGCTCGACACGGTCGAGGCCGTGGCGGGCCCCACTCCTCGCGTCCTCGACCTGGCCTGCGGCACCGGCAGCATCTCCGACCGGCTGTTGCGGCGGCTGCCGGGCGCCCGCAGCACCTGCCTCGACATCGATCCGACGCTGCTGACGATCACGCGAGGTCACTTCGCCGACGACGACCGCGTCACCTTCGTTGAGGCCGACCTCACGGACCCCGCCTGGACCGGCCGTCTTCCCCACACGTCCTACGACGCCGTGGTGACGGCCACCGCCCTGCACTGGCTGGACACCGAGCCGCTCCGTCGTCTCTACGGCTCCCTGGCGGGTGTCCTGCGTGAGGGCGGCGTCTTCCTGAACGCCGACCACATGCGTGACGAGTCCGCTCCCCGTATCAACGCGGCCCTGGCCTCCCTGCACGCAGTCCGTCAGGAGCGGGCGCGCGGGCAGGGCGCTGTGGACTGGGCGGACTGGTGGGACGCGGCGGCCCGTGACCCTCTCCTCGCCGAGGCCACGGCCGAGCGCTTCGCGCTGCTGGGCGATCCACGGCAGCCGAAGTCGGACGGCGTCACGCGTGACCGCCCCACGCTCACCAGCTGGCACATCGAGACCTTGCGGGAGCAGGGTTTCGGCGAGGCCCGGCAGGTCTGGTGCTCCGCGAGCGACGCGCTGGTGGCCGCGCTTCGCTGAGCGTGGGGACCGACCTCAATGCCGGCCCTGGCGGGGCGGCTCGATCTCGTCGGGGCCGGGGGCTGCCAGAAGGAACTCGGCGCCGCCTTCGAGCTTGCGGGCCGTGTCCGCCGAACGCGGGAGCATCGACTTCTCGTACAGGTGCACGGCGTCGTCGACGGTGGGGGCACCCACGAGTGCCAGCGCGAGTTCGCTCGCGTCGAGCATGGCGAGGTTGACGCCGACGCCCAGCGGCGGCATGAGGTGTGCGGCGTCTCCCAGGAGTGCCACGGTGGGCGAGTGCTCCCATGTGTGGGGCACGGGCAGGGCGAGGATGGGACGGTCGACATAGAGGCCGTCGTTCTCGGTGATCAGGCGGAGCATCCGAGGTGACCAGGCCGCGTACGTGTCCAGCAGATGTGCGCGGATGCCTTCGGTGTCCTCGGGCCTGAGCCCGCTCGCGGCGAGCCAGTCGGTGGGGACGCGCCGCATGATGTAGACGCGCATGTGGCCGCCGCTGTTCCGCTGGGCGAAGAGGCCCCGCTCGCCGTCGGCGGCGTGGGCGCCGCCCTTCCCCACGAGTTCGCAGAGCTCGGGGTGGGCGGTCTCCATGTCGTCGAACCACGCCTCCAGGAAGCTGACCCCGCTGTAGCGCGGTGTCGCGGACGACACCGCCGGGCGGACGCGGGAGAAGGCGCCGTCCGCACCGATCACGAGATCGGTCTCGACGGTCGTCCCGTCGGTGAACGTCAGTGTGCGCGGCCCTTCGGAGGGTCCGCCGACCGATTCGAGAGCGCGTCCCCACTGGACCGTCCCCGCGGCGAGTGAGCGCACCAGGAGATCACGGAGCTGCCCTCGGTCGATCTCGGGGGCGGCCGTCTCGCCCTCGTCCGGCAGATGGTGGGCGACGACGCGCCCCGACGGGTCGATGTCGCGCATTTCCTGCCCTTCGAGTCTGGCGAGGGCGAAGAACTCAGCCAGCAGACCCGCTTCGCGGAGTGCCAGCTGGCCGTCCTCCTCGTGCAGGTCGAGGGAGCCTCCCTGGTCACGGGCGCCGGCATCCGGATCCCGGTCGTACACCGTCACCGCGATGCCGTGCTTCTGGAGGATGCGTGCGCAGGTGAGGCCGCCGGGGCCGGCGCCGATGATGCTGATCCGCGCGTTCGCGGGCGTCGGGGAGTTCATGGTGGGTTCCGTTCGTCGGTGGAGTACCGGTGGGGTACCTGCACCTCAGCAAAGCAGAAACGAGTCAATAACTGCAACCATTACAGTTTCTGAGTCGTTCCAGCCATGCTGTACAGTGGCCCCATGCCCGAAACTCCGACCGCCGGCCGCCGCGAGCGCAAGAAGGCCGCGACGAGGCAGGCCATCGCCGACGCCGCCCTTGAGCTCTTCCTCGAGCACGGTTTCGACCGCGTGAGCGTCCGCGACATCGCCGAGAGAGCCGACGTGTCTACGACCACGCTCTTCGCGCACTTCCCGGGCAAGGAATCGCTGGTCTTCGACCGTGAGGCGGAGGTCGAGGCGGCCCTGATCGCCGCCGTCCGGGAACGGCCCCCGGGGCAGGACGTGATCGACGCGCTCCGCGCCCACGCGCTGAAATCATGGGTGTCGATCTCATCGGATCCCCGCCGGGACCGCTTCACGGCGCTGGTGGACGAGACGCCGGCGCTCCGCGAGTACGGGGAGCGCATGTGGATGCGGCACGCGGGCGCCCTCGGTGCCGCGATCGCGGAGGCGACCGGTCGGGAGGCGGACGATCTCGCCTGCTCGGCACTGGCCCGGTTCGTCCTGGAGATCCCGGCCCTGGCCAAGGGCGGGCACGATCCGCACACGGTGGTGGACACGGTGTTCGACCTACTGGTCGACGGCTGGCGGTCGCAGCACGGATCGGACGGAACGAGCCGGATGTTCATCTGACCCGCATACCGAACAGCCGCGCCCCGGGATGATCCCGGGGCGCGGCTGTTCGGGCGGAGAAAATCAGATCGTCGCGGCGTCGATCACGAACCGGTACCGCACATCGCTGTTCAGCACGCGCTCGTACGCCTCGTTGACCTCGGAGGCGCCGATCAGTTCGATCTCGGCGCCCAGTCCGTGCTCGGCGCAGAAGTCCAGCATGTCCTGGGTCTCCCGGATGCCGCCGATGCCGGAACCCGACAGGGACTTACGGCCCCCGATCAGGGAGAAGAGGTTGACGGATACCGGCTCCTCGGGCGCGCCGACGTTCACCAGAGCGCCGTCCGTCTTGAGGAGGGAGAGGTAGGCCCCGAAGTCCAGCGGCGCCGACACCGTGGACAGGATGACGTCGAACGTGCCGCGCAGGTCGTCGAAGGTCTTCGGGTCGCTCGTGGCGTAGTAGTGGTCGGCTCCAAGCTTCAGCCCGTCCTCCTGCTTGCGCAGGGACTGAGAGAGTACGGTCACCTCCGCACCGAGGGCGTGCGCGATCTTGACGCCCATGTGTCCGAGGCCTCCCATGCCGAGGACGGCGACCTTCTTGCCGGGCCCGGCGTTCCAGTGCTTCAGCGGGGAGTACGTGGTGATGCCGGCACAGAGCAGGGGCGCGGCCTCGTCCAGCGACAGGCCGTCGGGGATGCGCAGGGTGTAGTTCTCGTCCACGACGATGTGCGTGGAGTAGCCGCCGTAGGTGGGGGCGCCGTTCCTGTCGATGGCGTTGTACGTGCCGGTGTTGCCCTGGGCGCAGTACTGCTCCAGGCCGGCCTTGCAGTTGTCGCACTCACGGCAGGAGTCGACCATGCAGCCGACACCCACGCGGTCACCCACGGCGAACTTGGTGACTCCGGAGCCGGTCTCGGTGACGATTCCGGCGATCTCGTGACCGGGGACCATCGGGAAGATGCCCTCACCCCAGCCGTCACGGGCCTGGTGAATGTCCGAGTGGCAGATACCGGCGAACTTGATGTCGATCAGGACGTCGAACTCACCGACCGCGCGTCGCTCGATGGTGGTGCGCTCCAGCGGAGCCTTCGCGGAAGGGGCGGCGTACGCAGCGACAGTGGTCATGCGGAATTCTCCTAAGGAGTGGTCTGCGCCCGGCAGCTTCCGGTCCGGGCACGCGGTCCAGCCTCCTCCTTCCCACCGCATTCACCCAGGCCACGGTTCTGCCTACGTCCAGTGGTCCTACTACTGACGGGGTCAGGACCGTGGGCGTACGACGGTGGATACTGGATGCATGGAGGAGCAGCCTGTACCCGAGCGGTGGTCCGACGCCGGTCCCGCCACGGAGGCCGGATCCGGTGGTGGCACGGGGCGCGGCCTCGACCGGCGTGCCGAGCTCAGCGAGTTTCTGCGCAGCCGGCGTGCCCGGCTGAAGCCCGAGGATGTGGGTCTGCCCGACTTCGGACGGCACCGTCGGGTCCCGGGGCTGCGCCGCGAGGAGCTGGCGCAGCTGGCCGGAGTGTCCGTGGCCTATTACACACGGCTTGAGCAGGGCAACGGACAGAACGTCTCCGCGGAGGTGCTGGGCGCCATCGCGACCGCGCTGAGGCTGACCAATGCCGAGCAGGCGCATCTCACGCACCTCGCGAAACCCAAGCAGCACAAGAAGAAGCCCTCGACGCGGCAGCAGCGGGTGCGTGCGCCGCTCAGTCAGCTGCTCGACACGATGGACGGCGTTCCCGCGTACGTCATCGGGCGGCGTTCGGAGATCCTGGCCTGGAACCGGATGGCCGCGGCGGTCTTCGGTGACTGGTCACAGCTGCCGGCGCAGGAGCGGAACTGGGCGCGGCTGACATTTTTGAAGCCGGAGTACCGGGACCTGTTCGTCGAGTGGGACCAGAAGGCCTCCGACATCGTCAGCTACCTGCGGATGGACGCGGGCTGCCATCCCGACGACCCGCGCCTTTCCGCGCTCGTCGGTGAACTGTCCGTGAAGAGCGAGGAGTTCCGGAAGCTGTGGGCCAGGCACGACGTCAAGGAGAAGAGCCACGGCGTCAAGCGGCTGCACCATCCACTGGTGGGTGCGCTCACCCTCTCCTACGAGACGTTCGCCCTGCCCGACGACGCGGAACAGTCGATGATCGCCTACCACCCGGAGCCCGGCTCCGCGTCCGCAGACGCACTGCGCCTGCTCGCGAGCTGGGGCGCGGACGCCGCGCGGGCGGGCTCGTCCGTTCCCGGGATGCCCTGACCGGGCGGAAGGACCCGCCTCAGTAACCGCCCGGAATAATGGCTCCATGAAGATCGTGGACGCGAAGGTCATCGTCACCACGCCGACGGCCGTGACATCCCCGAACTCCTCGACTCCGTGCGGGCCCGCCTCGCCAAGGGCTACCCCCGCCGTCCGCGTGCAGTCCGGCATCCCGGAGGCCCCTGGTGGAGGACTGGGACACCGAAGCCGCCTCTTCTGGCTGGAGGACCGCACGCCCGCCGAGGGCCAGGAGGCCCTGCGGGTGGTCCGCCGCACCACCACACCGCTGGCCATCGGTGAAGTCTTCAACTCGGTGCACGACTACCGGCCTGATCACCGAGCAGTTGATCGACTACGTGCGTTCCGCCGTCACGCACTTCGGAGGCGTCACTCCGCTGCGCAAGCTCCTCGAATTCGCCGCTCAGTACCAGATCAGGAGCGCGATCCACGGGCCCGATGACATCTCCCCCGTCGGCATGGCGGCCGCCGTCCACCTCGACCTGGCCGTACACAACTTCGGGATCCAGGAGTACTCGGGTCACAGTGCGCTCACCGAGGAGGTGTTCCCAGGCTGCCTATCTCCCGGTCAACCGGCTGCACGACGGGACCGTCCACGACTGGTGACCGGTCCCGCGTGCTGCGGGCGCCGTGCTAGGCCGAAAGCTCCGTCGACGTCGGCCGGCGCGACGCCTCCATCGCCGCGTCGGGGTCGGTCAGCGGACGCAGCCGGTAGGTGTAGGAGTAGTCCTGGTCGGCGAACAGCTTGAACTCGTCGTGGATGGGTGCGCCCCAGCTGTCGTCGCCGCCCACTCCCATCTGCCGGTGGGTCAGCCGTAGGACGACGTCCTCCCGTGGCGTCAGCTGGAAGTCGTGCCGGGCGCCCGCCGACAGGTCCTCCGGGGTGTAGTGCGAGGCGCTGAACTCGATCAGCGGCTCGCCGGACGCGAGCAGTCCCTTGCCGCTGCTGTCCGTCAGCGCGACCCACCGCACGTCGGTCCTGTTGCCGTTCTCCTGCGGACGCAGGTAGGGGGTCCGACTCCTGGGAACGATGGCCGAGTGGAGCCCCGTCTGCGTGCCGTTGTTACGGTCCCAGTAGTTCTCGTCCGGCCCGCGGCCGTAGTACCGCAGGTGCTCCAGACGCGCGGGCAGGAGGAGCAGTGTGCCGACCTCCGGGATGTACGGAAGGTCCGCTGCGCCCGGGTGCAGGGTGTGGTCGACCTTGATCTCACCGTTGCCGAAGACCGTGTACGTGGTGGTGTACGTGGACTCGGTCGAGGTGGGCAGGGTGCCGCTGACGGAGATCTCGACGGCCCGGTCCCCCACCTCGCGGACCTCGAATCCGGTCACCTCGCGCTCGCTGCCCGCGTAGCGCCAGGTGCCGTTCCGGGCGGGCTGGCCGTTGCCTACATCGTTGTCGGTGGGGGCGCGCCAGAAGTTCGGGGCGGGGCCCGAGGTGATCAGCTGGTCGCCGCCCGCCTCGTAGGAGGTGATGACTCCGCTGCTCCTGTCGACGGTGACGGAGAAGTCCTCGCCGGTGACCTTCACGGACCCGTCGTCGTCCTGGTGGCTCAGCGGGGGCACGGATTCCAGCGGGCCGGGTGCCACGGCGGGGCTGCCTGCGTCGAGGGCGAGTTGCTGCCTGGCCACCTCGAATCCGGCCTTCGCCCACCGCGTGGGCTCCTTGGTGGTGAAGGACAGCTCAAGGAAGTACTCCGCGCCGGGCGCCGGATCGTCGGGCAGCGTGAAGGGTACGGTGATCGCCTTGTGGTCCAGGGGTGCGATGTCCAGCTGCGCCCGGGTGAGCTTTCCGCGCTGCGCCTCCTTGCCGTCGGCCACCAGGGCCCAGCTCCCGTTGAACTCACGCAGGTTGGTGAACAGGTACTCGTTGGTGACGGTGATCCGCCCGGCCGCGACGTCGTCGTCCCCGGCCGTCGCCTGGATCGCCTGGTAGATCTGCTTGATCTCCGTGGCCTTGCCGGTGTGCCCGCGGTCGGCGGTGACGATGCCGTCACCGGAGAAGTTGCCGTCGTTGGGGTTGTCGCCCCAGTCACCGCCGAAGGCGAAGAACGTCCGCTCGGACGGCTTGCGCTCCTTGAAGCCGACGGTGGCGGAGTCGAACCAGAACCGCACGTCGTCGTCGCCCGGGCCCCGGGAGCCCGAGGCCAGCTCGGCGGCGCTCAGGGCGCGGGCGTAGACGCGCGCCCGCCGGACCGTGCCGCTGAACTCCCGGGTCCAGTTGTCCGCGTCGGTGGCGAGCGCCAGCGGTGCGGAGTTGCTGTCGGCGGGTTCGGGGGCGGCACGGGTGGCCTTGACCTCGCCGTCGACGTAGAGGGTCAGTGTGGCCGCCTCGGCGTCGAAGACGCCCGCGATGTGGTGTTCGCTGCCGGTCCAGTCCTCCGGGAGTTCCCAGGTCGCGCTGACCCACTCGCCGTCGGAGTAGATGAAGAAGTCCAGTGCTGCGTCGGTCTGCTTCAGCGCGTACTGAGTGTCACCCTTGGCGAGAATCGGCTGGTGACCGCCCAGCACCTTCGATGTGGCCCAGGCTTCCAAAGTCAGCGAACCCGTGATGTCGAGGCCCGCGTCACGGTCGAAGACCGTGCCCCCGTACACCCCCTTGTCCCGGTCGAAGGTGCCGCTGGGAGCGAGGAGCTGACCGCTCACGGCACCGGGCCCGGCCTCCGTGAAGAGTTTGCGCGTCGGTGTGGGCCAGGTGAGCGCCTGGTCGGCGAAGTCCCAGATCCAGCCGCCCTGCAGGACGTCGAAGCGGCGGATGAGGTCCCAGTACTTCTTGAAGTTGCCGTTCGAGTTGCCCATCGCGTGGGAGTACTCGATCAGGACGAACGGCCGGGTGTCGGCGGTGTCCTCGGCACGCTCCTGGACCTGGGCGGGCCGGGTGTACATCTCCGAGCGGATGTCGCTGACCCCGGGGCTGTCGTCGCCCTCGTACTGGATGACGCGCGTCGTGTCGTAGGAACGGATCCAGTCGTGCATGGCGACGAAGGCGGAGCCGCTGCCCGCCTCGTTGCCGAGCGACCAGATGACTGCGGAGGCGTGGTTCTTGTCGCGGTGGACCATGTTCCTGGCGCGCGCCACACACACCTCGGTCCAGTCCGCGTGGTCTCCCGGGTAGCGGTCGTTGATGCCGTGGGTCTCGAGGTTGGTCTCGGCCACCAGGTACAGGCCGTACGCGTCGGCCAGTTCCAGCCACAGCGGGTTGTTCGGGTAGTGCGAGGTGCGGACGGTGTTCATGTTGAGCCGCTTGACGGTCTCGATGTCCGTGACCATGTCCGCGCGGGTCAGCGCCATGCCCCGCTCGGGGTGCATCTCGTGCCGGTTGGTGCCGCGCAGGGAGACGGGTCTGCCGTTGATGCGCATCAGCCCGTCCACGATGGCGAATTCGCGGAAGCCCACGCGGTGCGACAGCGTCTCGGTCACCCGGCCGGCGGGGTCACGCAGCCGCAGCACGGCGGTGTAGAGATGCGGGTGCTCGGCGGACCACAGGTCCGGCTTCGACACGGCCTTGGCTGACTGTACGGTCACGTCCTTCCCGGCCGGGGCTGAACCGACGTCGGCGGACTGCCGCAGCGGGCGGGCCCAGACCGGATGCCCGTCCGCGTCGTACAGCTGGGTCTCGACGGTGTACTTCCCGCTCCCGGCGGTCTCACCGTACGCGCGCACGGAGGCGGTGACGGACAGTTCGGCGGCCGTGTATCCGTCGCTGAGCGGGGTATCGAGCTTGAAGTCGCGCAGATGCACGGCAGGGGTGGAGAAGAGGTGGACCGAGCGGAAGATCCCGCTCAGCCGGATCATGTCCTGGTCCTCCAACCAGTCGCCGTCGGAGAAGCGGTAGACCTCCACGGCGATCTGGTTGCGGCCCTGTTCGAGATGCGGGGTGATGTCGTACTCGGCGGAGGTGTAGGAGTCCTCGCGGTAGCCCACGGGCTTGCCGTTGATCCATACGTAGTGGGCGGACTTCACGCCCTCGAAGTGCAGGAACACCTGTCGTCCCGCCCAGCCGCGCGGGACGGTGAAGGTGCGGCGGTACTGCCCGACGGGGTTGTAGCGGGTGGGGGCGAAGGGCGGTTGCGCGTCCTCGCCCAGGCCGTTGGCGCCCGCCCAGGGATAGGTGATGTTGGAGTAGATCGGGAAGTCGTATCCGTGCAGCTGCCAGCAGGACGGCACGGGGATGGTGTCCCAGGAGTGATCGTCGAGGTCGGTCCGGTGGAAGTCCGGGTCGCGGTCGTCGGGACGGTCGGCGTAGGCGAACTTCCACGTCCCGTCGAGGTCGAGCCGCCATGGGGAACGTGTCCGGTCGCAGGCCAGGGCCTGGCCGACGTCCGCGTACGGCATGAGCGTGGTGTGGGGAGGCTCCGAACCGACGTCGAAGACCGTGATGTTGTTGTTCCACTCCGGGTAGCCGTTGGCCGGCGGGTCGAAGGCGGCGGGGGCGGCGTCGGCACGTGCGACCGCGCCTGCGGAGAGGGCGGCGGGGAGAGCGGAGAGGGCGAGCGCGCCGAAACCGGCTGCTCCGCCCTCCAGAAGCCGGCGACGGCTGACGCTCCAGGGCCCGGGCCTGCTCCACTGTCCGCCGTCGTGCGTGCTGCTGGCTGTCATGTCGATGCGGCTCCTTGCGGGGGAAGTTGCCTCTTCGTCACGTTCGATATTTCGTTTGGCGTCCGAAATCCTGCCGTGACGGTAGTGACGGGTGGTAAGAGGTGTCAACGGTCGCGCCTGTCACCTACGCGAGTGATCTTGGCGTGATCGTGCGCGGGGAGCGCCACCTCAAGGCCCCACGGAAGTTGTCCGGTTGGGCACACAGCCGGCTGGACGGACAGCCGGACGGACAGACAGGACGTGACGGACTCATGCGGTCGAGGAATCCCCTTCCGGCTCAGCCGGGTGATGCGGCGCTCATGGACATGGCGCCGCTGACCCACGCGGCACAGATGTACCTCTCCACGGCACTGATCCTGGAGGGCGACGCACCGGACGCAGCGGAGGTGGCCGCCTACATCGCACCGCGTGCGGAGCGGGTCCCCGGCCTCCGGCACCGTTATGCCGAGCGCGCGGGACGCCCCGTCTGGCAGCCGCAGCGGGTACGGGTCACCGACCACATCGCGCTGCTCACCCTTGACGCCGACGCCGCGGACGCGGGTGTCGAAGGGCTGATGCGGGAGGCACGCCGACGACCGCCCGTGTCCCCCTCCGGGGCGCCGATGTGGGACGTTCTGATCGTCACCGGCTTCGCGCCTCGGCGCTGGGCGCTCGTCTTTCGCTGCCATCACACGCAGATGGACGGCGGGGCCGTCGTCCACACCCTCGGCCGACTGTTCGGCGACAGTCCGGTGGCCAGGCGCCGTCCCCTGATGAGCCGCGCGGTCGCCTCCGCCCTGCCGCATCTTCCGTCCGCGGCCGCCACCCTGCTGCGGGCGGCCCGGCCCACCGCCCCGTGGCCCGCGCCGGCGGCCACATGCCTGGAGGGCGAGGCGACCTATGCGGTGACCGATCCCGTGGAGGTGGGTGCCGTCAAGCAGCCCGGTGCCAGGCTTTCCCAGGTCTTCACCGCCTGCTTCGCGCTGGCCGCCGACTCCTGGTGGCCGCTTCCCGGTGACCGCCGGGTCCACGTCGTGGTTCCGATGGATCTCAGGGAGGCGGGCGAACACCGGACGCTGGGAAACCACTTCGCGCCGATGCGTCTGGCGCTGCCCACCGGGGACTCGGACCGCGTACTGCGTGAGACCGGTGCGCAGATGGCCGCCTGGCAGACGCCCGGGTTCCGTACGGCACTCGACTTGACGATGCGACGGATCACGCCCTTTCCCGTGGCGCACGCTCTGGGCAGGCGGATGAGTTCGGGAGCGTGCTGCAGAGGGGTGGTCTCCTCGGTCCGCTGCGTGAGCCCCCTGTCCTTCGACGGTTCTCCGGTCGTGGACCTGGTGGCCGCCATGCCCACGTTCCCGGGACATGCGCTGTCGTGCCTCCTTGTGTCGTACCAGGGGCGGGCCCGGGTCTCCTTCGCCTCCCACACCTCCCTGCCGGCGGTCGGCACGCTGCCCCAGGCATGGGAGCAAGCACTCAAATCGATCAAGGCATGAGCACCGCGGGCCTCACCGGTATCCTGGCGGTCCGGCGTCAAGGCCGAGCTGGCCGAGATCAAGGAGAAGGCACACCGATGAGCGAAGATTCCCGGACCGACATAGGCGCCTCCGACCCCTCCGAACCCGAGGAGGCGCACGAGCAGGCCGAGCAGACCGCCGAAGCACTGGCGGCCGAGGCCGACATCAAGGCGCAGGCGAAGGAGAAGGCTGCCGCCGCGCGGGAGCAGGCCTCGGAACGGGTGGCCCTTGCGGCCGACCAGCTCCGCGGCAAGGCGGAGCAGGCCACCCAGCTCGTCAAGGGCAAGACGCCTGACCCAGTCCTGGAGAAGTCCGCCCAAGCCGCGGCCCAGGTACGGCAGACAGCGACCAGGGCGGGGCAGTACGCGGCCGACAAGACTCCCGATCCGCTGGTCGAAACGGCCGGTCGGGCCGCGTCGTTCGCCCGCGCCAACCGTAATCAGCTTCTCGCGGGCGGCACACTGCTGGCCACCGTCCTGCTGGTGCGGCGTGCGCGGGGACGCCGGTAGGTAGTCACCACGTGACCAGTCGCGTCACCTTCATCTCGCCGGCGATGAACGCGTCACTGCGCCGGGCCCGCTTCGACGACGGTGCCTCGATCGACACCGAGGAGGCCGCGCGGGCCCGCGCGGCGGCGGGCGCGCTGCCCACGTCGGTGCGTGTCGCCGTGTCGCCCGTGGTGCGGTGCCGGGAGACGGCGACCGCGCTCGGGATCCACGGGGCGGAGCCAACCGAATTGTCGGCGCTGGACGTGGGCCGCTGGCGTGGCTCGGACCTCGCCGAGGTCGGCGCAGCGGAACCGGAGGCCGTCTCGCGATGGCTCGCGGATCCCGCGTCCGCTCCCCACGGGGGTGAGTCGGTCGAGGACCTGTGCAGGCGCGTGGCGTTCTGGCTCGAGGCGGCGCTGGACACCGAGGGCCGTACCCTCGCGGTCGTGGAACCGGAGGTCGTACGGGCCGCTGTCACGCACGTGCTGGGCACGCCCTCAGCCGCTTTCTGGCGGCTCGACGTGCCCCCACTGACCGCGACCACCCTCAGTGGGCGTGGTGGCCGGTGGAACGTGGGACTCGGACGCCCGCTGGAATCGTCCGGGGCGGTCCCGGAGGACTGAGGGGCGACCTGACTCCTACGACGAGAGGGCCCCCTGGAACCGTCCGGGGGCCCTCTCGTCCGTGTCGGTCGGGTCACCGCGGGGCGGTCACCACCGTGCCCGTGGACACCGCTGCGGGCTTCGGGTCCAGAAGCCGCTCGGCCAGTTCGCCGAAGACGAGGCCGAATCCTCCCCACAGAGTTGCCTGCATGGCCAGGGCGGACAGCCGGAACCGCCACAGCAACGTCGCGGGAAAGTCGTCCGGCACCTCGTTGATCACAGGCAGGAACTCGTAGGCCGTCCCGGCCACCAGGGCGAATCCGAGTACGGCGACGACGGTGGCGTTCCAGGCGCCGACTTTCGGTGCGAGCCGTTTGCCCACGATCACCGCGACGATCGTGAGCAGCACGCTCAGCAGCATCATCAGGACGTAGAGGGTGGTCCGCTTCCCGATGGTGTCGGGGTCACCGACCGCGGGCGGGTTGGCGGGGTACTTCAGGAACGGCACGACGTACACGGCGAGCAGGGCGATTCCCGCGAGCAGCAGCGCCGTGGCCCGCGGGCCGAAGCGGCCCACACGGCCGAGCGCGAAACAGAAGGCGAGGGCCGCGATGCCGCCGAACGCCACTCCGTAGATCAGGATTCCGGTGGCGAGGCCTGCGGTGGACTGCAGGCTGCGGGAGACGAGTTCGACCTCGTGGGAGTGCGCGTGGTGCGCGTGGGATTCCTCGAGGCCGATGGCGCTGTCCACGGAGGGTTCGCCGAGGAAGTAGGCGACGATCAGGGCGATCACGCCGGCCGCGAGGCCGGCGAGCATGCCCCGGACGAGCAGATTTCTCACAGTTGCCGAGTTCATGAGGGTGCTGTGTCCGTCCTCGTCAGTGGCAGGGGAAGCCGAGGAGATGACGGGCATCGTGTACCCACTCGTGGACGCCCTCGCCCGAGACGACAGCTGTGGCGCCCTGCTCCGCGCCGACGAAGTACAGCAGGACAAGCATCAGGATGCCGAAGAAGACCGCCCAGGGGGCTATGTCCTTCAGTGGCAGTTTTACGGGCACGACAGGATCGGTGGCTGTCGGCTGAACGGCGTGCTGGGCCATGGAGTGGCCTCCTCCGGGAGTTCGCGTCCCAAGTCAGTGGTGCACAGGACGACGGCCCCGGGTCTGACTCGCGGCGCTCGCCCCCAGGGGGCTGCGTCGTCCACAGTGGCGCGACCGTGCCGGATTCCCACCGGCTTCCGTGATGCCGTCGTCGATATCAGAGCGACAGTACCGCGTGCCGCTCCGGCGGCCAATACCGCCTCACCTGGCGTGATCCAGGGCGATCCCACTGGTCGGGCCGGTCGCCGGGGGCGGCTCAGTGAGCGCTCGCGGCGGGCGCGCCCTTCTTGCGCGCACGGTAGGCGGCCGCCTTGATCTTGTTGCCGCACGAGTCCATGCCGCACCACTGCCGCCGCATGCCGTGGGAACGGTCGATGTAGACGCGGGTGCACTCCGGGTTGCCGCACTCCTTCATCAAGGGCACCTCGGGCCCGCTGAGCAGCTCGACCGCGAGCCGGGCGACGGTCGACAGGGCCTCGTCCGACGTCGCCTCGGTCCGTCGTCCGGTGCGGGTGAGCTGCGGTGTGGCGCAGGGCCTGCGCGCTGCCGCGTTCACCACGGCGAGCGCGTCCTCGTCGAACCTCTCCCCCAGGCGGCGGGCCGTGACCAGCTCGTAGATCGCCTCCCGCACAGCCCTCGCCTGCCGTACGTCGCTGTCACGAGCAGGGGTGATCGCATCGACAACGCCGGATTCCAGATACCAGGCACCCAGCCGCTCAGGCGTCACGAACATCTCGAAGCGCGCCGAGCGGCGGGCCCGGAGGGTCGCGGCGAAGTCGAGGGCCGGGTTCCCGCAGACGAAGACATGATCGAGGTTCACATCACCATCCTGACAGGTGACGTCCGCAGGCCGCAAGGAACTCCCCCACGGCCGAATTCCTCAGAGACCCAGGTCCAGGGCCAGGCAGGAGAAGTACTTCCACGAACCCTCGGGGTTGCCACGCCCACCAGGACCGCGCTCCGGGGTGGCGCCCTTCTCCTCGATCAGGTGCTCGTACCGGACGCGGTCGGGCAGTTTCCCGAAACGCGTCTGCCGCTCCATCGCCGCGGCACGGTCGCCCCGTACCCCTTCGCTCTTCACAGCCGGTCTCCGCCCATCCGGTGGCGCAGTGCGCCACGGCTTCCGAGTACATCCCCGAGCAACGCCAGAATGCACTCCGATTCGTCACCGGTCAAGCCGGTGACGAACTGCTTTCGCCGCGCCGATCCGCCAAACGTCACCTGCTTGACCGGTGACGATGGCTGTGCCAGGGTCAGCGTGCGGCGGCGGCCGTCGGCAGCACTCGACAGACGAAAGGTCACTCGGATGATCAACAGGCGTGTGTTCGGCAAAGCGGTCGGTGTCGGCACCGGCGCGGCGGCCATGTCACTGGCAGGACTGCGGGACGCCTCCGCCGCCGACCCGGCCGGCGCGCCGTCCCGGCAGGCCGGCCCCACCGGACCCGCGGCCGCCGCCGGCACCCACACCTCGTTCGCCGCCCTGAAGCAGGTGCGGGCGGGTGTGCTGGACGCCGGTTACGCCGAGGCGGGCCCTCAGCACGGCCCCGTGGTGATCTGTCTGCACGGCTGGCCCTACGACATCCACAGCTACGTCGATGTGGTGCCCCTCCTGGCCGAGCAGGGCTACCGGGTGATCGTCCCGTACCTCCGCGGTCACGGCACGACACGCTTCCTGTCCTCCCGCACGGTCCGCAATGCCCAGCAGTCGGCGGTCGCGCTCGACATCATCGCGCTGATGGACGTCCTCAAGATCGAGAAGGCCGTGCTCGCCGGCTTCGACTGGGGATCGCGCACCGCCGACATCATCGCCGCCCTGTGGCCCGAACGCGTCACGGCTCTGGTCTCGGTGAGCGGCTACCTCATCACCGATGTCGAGGCGCAGAAGACGCCGCTGCCCGCGAAGGCCGAGTACAGCTGGTGGTACCAGTACTACTTCTCCACCGAGCGGGGCCGCACCGCCATGGCGACGCCGGACGACCGCGACGCTCTGTGCCGCCTGGTCTGGGAGACCGTCTCGCCGAACTGGCAGTTCGACGACGCCACCTTCGAACGCACCGCCGCCGCCTTCACCAACCCCGACTACGCGGCCGTCGTCATCCACAACTACCGCTGGCGTCTGGGCCTCGCCGACGGCGAACCCCGCTACGACCGCTACGAGAGGCTGCTCGCGGCCCGCCCCCACATCCATACCCCGACCATCACCCTCGACGCGGAGCTCGACCCCTTCACCGTCCCCGACGACGGTGCCTCCTACCGGGACTTCTTCACCGGCCCCTACGACCACCGCACGCTCACCGGCATCGGTCACAATCTGCCCCAGGAGGCCCCGGACGCCTTCGCCCGGGCCGTCGTCGACGCCACCCGCCTCTGAACCCCGGTCAGTCGGCTCGGCCGTCGGGCTTCAGCTGTCGGACGGGGCCGTCGAGTTCACGCCGGTAGAAGTCGATGAAGCCGTCGGGGTCGGGGCCGGCATTCTGCATGACCAGCCGGTCGAATCCCGCGTCGACGAACGTCCGGGCCACCTCGATGTAGCGGGCGGGGTCGGCGCCACAGGCGAACTTCTTCAGCACATCCTCCTCACGCACGGTCGCTGTCGCAGCGTCGAAATTGACCGGGTTGGGCAATTCACTCATGACCTTCCAGCCGGTCAGGGCCCACCGTGAGGTCGCCAGGGCGGCCGCGGCCGCGGTGTGCTCGTCCGGGGCCCAGGCCATCGGCACCTCCGCGTAGCGCGGGCCGCTGCCACCGGCGTCTCGGTAGTGCCGGACGATCTCCGGCTTGTTCTCGGTGGCGAAGAGACCGTCGCCGAGTTCCGCGGCGATACGTGTCGAGTCACGGCCGCTCGCGGCCACCGCGATCAGCGGGAGTTGCTCAGGGAGGTCGAACACCCTGGCGTCGCGCAGCTGCAGGTGCTTGCCCTCGTAGGACCGGTATCCGCCGCTCCAGAGCAGACGGATGATCTCCAGGGCCTCCCGGAGCAGCTCGTGCCGGGTGCTGACCGCGTCGGGGAAGCCACTGCCGACCACGTGCTCGTTCAGGCGCTCGCCCGAGCCCACCCCGAGGACGAAACGCCCTTCCGACAACAGAGCCAGAGTCGCGGCGGCCTGGGCGATGACTGCCGGGTGATAGCGCACCGTCGGGCACGTCACCCCTGTCGCGAGACCGATCCGCGAGGTCTTCGCCGCGATGCTGCCGAGCACCGTCCAGGCGAACGGCGAGTGCCCCTGGTTGTCGAGCCAGGGATGGTAGTGGTCGCTGATCTCGACGAAGTCGAATCCTGCCCGCTCTGCGAGCACCGCCTGCCTCACCAGTTCCGCCGGGCCGAAGGCCTCGGCGGCCAGCTTGTACCCCACGTGCATAGGTTTCTCGTTTCCTGAAGCGTCAAGGGCGTTTTGTCCGCACAGAGGTACCCGCCGACGCCAGGACATAACGCGCTCCGACGATTGCCTCGCCGGAATGCCTCTGCGGAAATGCGGCATCCGCACGGGCCGTCGCCGGAAGGCGCACCGTCCGGTAGGCGCACCACGCCCTACTGCGGCGGTGCCGCGATGGTCGGAGGGTGCTCGGGATCCGGGATCCGGTCGCTCCAGCCGCCGGGGACCGCCCGGCCCTGCTGGTCGCGGAAGCGGACGGGGGCCATGCCGACGCGGCGGGTGAACAGGCGCGAGAAGTAGGCGGGGTCGTCGTAGCCGACGCGGCGGGCGACGGCGGCCACGGGGAGCTCGGTGGCCGCCAGGAGTTCCTTGGCGCGGCCGAGGCGGATTCCGAGGAGGTAGTCCTTGGGACTGCATCCGGCGCCCCGACGCACGGCGGTGCGCAGCTCGGCCGGGGTCATCCCGTGGCGGGAGGCGTGTTCGGCGACGGACAGGGGCTGGAAGGCGTCGCGGGCGAGGGCGTTCAGCACAGGGTCTCCGTCCGCACCGACGTCCGCGCGGGCGCGGCGCAGGGCGACGAGCAGTTCGTGCACGGCGGCGCCGGTCTCCACTTCGAGGAGGGGATTGCCCAGACGGGCGGCGCGGGCGATGCGGCTCACGGCGGCGCGGGCGGACGCGGTGTCCGAGAGGGGGACGACGGGACGGTCGTGTTCGATGTAGCCGAGCTCGGTGTACGGGGCGGTGGCCGGGCCGGTGAAGTCGACGAAACTCTCGTCCCACCCGGTGGCCGGGTCCGGGCCGTAGTGGTGCGGGATGCCCGGCAGGAGCCAGATCAGCGCCGGGGCGGTCACCCGGGTGTGCTTGCCGTCGGGGCAGCGGTACCAGCCGCTGCCCGCGTTGACGACGACGGCGACATGGTGGTCGAGGGTGCGGGGTCCGACGGCGGGCAGTGTGCCGTGCTGGAGGCCGACGCCGAGGCAGACAAGACCCAGCCTGTGGTGGGTGGGGCTGGGCGTGAAATAGCGCATCCAGGTGTGGTACATCCGCTTCCGCTTCCTCCCCGCCCGAACGGCCGACGCGCCGTTGCGTCCAAACAATGCCGATCTTTGTCCATGGACCCGCTCCGCCGCCAGGGGGTGAGGTGGGGTGGTGGAGGAACGAGAGGCGGCGGACCATGGCTGTATTCACGGTTGGTGAGCGGGATTTCGAGCTGGACGGGCGGCCCGTACGGCTGCTGTCGGGCGCACTGCACTATTTCCGGGTGCATGAGGGCCAGTGGGAGCACCGGCTGGCGATGCTGCGTGCCATGGGGCTGAACTGCGTGGAGACGTACGTCCCGTGGAATCTGCACGAGCCGCGGCAGGGGACCTACCGCGATGTGGAGGCGCTGGGGCGCTTCCTGGACGCGGCACATGCGGCGGGGCTGTGGGCGATCGTGCGCCCGGGGCCGTACATCTGCGCGGAGTGGGAGAACGGCGGTCTGCCGCACTGGCTGACGGGGGCGCTCGGCGCCCGGGTGCGGACCCGGGACGCGGAGTACCTCGGGCAGGTGGAGCGGTGGTTCCGGCGGCTGCTGCCCCAGGTGGTGGGGCGGCAGACGGACCGGGGCGGCCCTGTGATCATGGTGCAGGTCGAGAACGAGTACGGCAGTTACGGGTCCGACCAGGTGTATCTGGGCCGTCTGGCGGAGCTGCTGCGCGAACTGGGAGTGACCGTGCCGCTCTTCACCTCCGACGGGCCGGAGGATCACATGCTGACGGGCGGTTCGGTGCCGGGGGTGCTGGCGACGGCGAACTTCGGTTCGGGGGCCGGACAGGGCTTCGAGACGCTGCGGCGGCACCGTCCGGACGGGCCGCTGATGTGCATGGAGTTCTGGTGCGGGTGGTTCGGACACTGGGGTGCGGAGCCGGTGGTACGGGACCCCGCCGACGCGGCTGCCGCACTGGAGGAGATCCTCCGGTGCGGCGCGTCCGTCAACATCTACATGGCGCACGGCGGCACGAACTTCGGCGGCTGGTCAGGGGCGAACCGTGCCGGGGAGCTGCACGACGGCGAGCTTCAGCCGATCATCACGTCGTACGACTACGACTCCCCCATCGACGAGTACGGCCGCCCCACGGAGAAGTTCTGGCTGTTCCGGGAGATCCTCGCGTCTCACCGGGAGGGGGACTCCCCGCTGCCGGACGTACCGGAGGCTCCCGCCACGCTGGCCGGTCCGGCAGACGCGGAGCTCACGGAGTGGGCGCCGTTGGGTGATGTCATGGACGCCCTCGGTGGTCCGGAGACCGAGGGGGCGGTGCCGCCGACGTTCGAGGAGCTCGGGGTGGACCGCGGGGTGGTCCGCTACCGGGTGGGGGTGCCGGGCCCACGTCAGCCGTATCCGCTGGGGGTGACCGGGCTGCGGGACCGGGCGGTGGTGTACGTGGACGGGGTGCGGGCCGGGGCGCTGGAGGGCGGACCGGCCACGGCCGGCTCGTACACGGCGCTGGACGCACCGGTGGCCGGGCCGGCGGCTGTGGAGCTGTGGGTGGAGTCGCTGGGGCGGGTCAACTACGGTCCGCGTCTCGCCGAGCCGAAGGGGATCACGGGCGGCATCCTGCACGAGCGGCAGTTCCTGCACGGTGTGCGGGCACGGGGGCTGGCGCTGGACGCGTTCGAGGACGCGGACGCACTCGGGAGGGTGGCGTTCCGCTCCCCTGAGCCGGGCGCGGCAGGCCTGTTCCGGGGGACGTTCGATGTGCGCGGCGCGGGGGACGCCGGGCTCGCCCTGCCGGGGTGGGAACGAGGCTTCGTCTGGGTGAACGGCTTCTGCCTGGGGCGCTACTGGAGGTGGGGGCCGCAGGACTCGCTGTATGTTCCCGGGCCCCTGCTGCACGAGGGTGTGAACGAGGTGTGGGTCCTGGAGCTGGAACGCTCGGGCGAGCGCCTGCCGACCCTCTGCTGAGGGTACGTCCGCAGGCCCTGGGGGCCGGTCCCGCTGGACCGGCCCCCAGGGCGCCGCTCATGGCCTCACAAGGCCGTCATGCCTCGCGCACTTCGAAGGAGTCGAGGACGAACTCCGCCGTCCCGTCGTCGCCGGTCCTGCGCAGGCCGACCCAGGTCTCGCCCTCGGCGGGCGCGGTGAATTCGTAACTCAGCACGGCCGGTGAGGTGGCGACGGGAAGGTCCCTGCGGTCGAGTTCACGGGATGCCGGCGCGTCGACCCCGGTGATCCACGCGTACTGTCCGGCCTTCTCGTTCTCGTACCGGAAGGAGACCCGATAGCGCTTGCCCGCCTCGAAGCGGACGGTGTGCTGCACGGTGCGGTGGACGAGACCGCTGTTCTCCCCGCGTGACTTGAGCGACTGGGTGCCGTCGACCACGTCGTCGATCGCCTTGCCGTTCCAGCCGCGCTGGGTGAACAGGGCGTGCCGCTGCGCGATGTGGGTGCGCGGGTCCGTCGAGCCGCCGGCGTCGCCCTTGACGAACACGCCCCAGCCCTGGGGCACGTGCTGGAAGTCCTCGAAGGCCACGGCTCCGGCCTTGGTGGTGCGCTGCGCGGCGACGATCCGTACGTTGTCGAAGCGGACCCTGGCGTCCCCCGCCTCGGCCCGCAGGGTGAGGTCCACGGGGCCCGCGCCGTCGGGCACGGTGAAGTAGGTGAACATGCGCTGGAAGCGGGTGTCGTGCTTCCTGTCCGCCGCGACGAGGTTGACGGCGGTGGAGGTGTCCGTCCAGTTCTCGGTGGTGGTTCCGTCGGCGGTACGGACGGTGAGCGCGGCCCGCCGTCGCTCGCCCGCCTCACGGCCCACCTCCACCTGCACGGAGGCGGCGTAGGTGCCCGGCGCGATGCGGGCGAGCCGCTGGCCGACGGCGGCAGCCGCGCCGGCGCCGACGACCAGTTCGTAGTCGCCGAGGTCGCTCAACTCGACCGACGCCGGGCCGCTGACGTTCCAGCCGTCCAGGGACCCTGAGTTGAAGCCGGGGTCGTGGAGCGGTGTCGCCTGTCCCCAGTCCGGGTCCGGGTTCGCGGGCATCCGGGTCCGGTGGACGACGTACGGCTGCTTCGCCTCGGCCTCGATGGTGACGCTGCCCGAGCGTACGGCCACCGCACCGACGTATTCACGTCCCTGGTCGGTGAGCCGGTGGACGGCGACCTTCGACCGGCCGGCCCAGCCGCGCGGCAGCTGCCAGGTGCTGCTGCCGCCCGTCGGGTTGTAGTGGTAGAGCCGGTCCGGGTCGGTCGCCTCGCGCGGCTCCCAGGGCAGCAGATAGCGCCCCCCTTCGTACACGAGGCGCCCGTCCGTGGTGATGCGGCGGGTGCCGTCGGTGTCGTCCACGGACGTCTTCGTCGGGCCGGAGAAGGTGATCGCGTGGTCGCCCCAGGTGCTGACGGGGTACGCCTGGAGGTATTTGGCCGGCAGGCTGTCGGTCCAGATCTGCTGGTAGAAGGTGTTCCAGTCGGTCTTGTTGACCCAGCCCTCGAAGTTGCCGGTGCGCGGTATGCCGAGGAGCGTCGGCCACTTGTCGGCGAAGACGTCCTTCTGGTGGTTGCGGATGAAGCGGATCAGCCGGGAGTTGATGCCCCGGGACGTGTCGGCACCGTAGTCGGTCTCGGTGGCCCAGTGGGACCACAGGGAGGAGCGTTCGAGTCCGTGGCTCCACTCGGTGGTGACCTGCCATCCCTGGTCGCGCAGGGCCCGCTGGAGCCGGTCGGAGTTCCAGCCGGACTCGCGGAACACGTCGATGTAGAGCGTGTTCAGTGCGGGGTCCGTCTCGTCCCTGAGGTCCTTGAACCGCTTGATGATGTCACCGGACACGAGGTCGCGGCGGGGATCGATGCGGTAGCTCTGGTCGAGCCAGTCCCACTGTTCGTCGCTCTTGTCGACGAGGGTCTCGGAGAACGCGTTCGCGACCGGGTAGGACTCGGTGGCGTTCACATGGACGCCGAAGTCGCTGCCCCATCTGCGTCCCTCGCGTACGAGCGTGTTGAGGTCCTTCAGACCGCCCGCACGTTCGTTGTGGTTGCCCGCGTAGTCCGGGTGGGCCGAGTCGTGTCCTTCCGACTGGTAGCCCTTGAGGAGCGTGTACTGGCGCAGGCCGTCCGTCGCCAGGGAGATCCGTTTGACGTTGTCGAGCGTCACGAGGAACGGATTGGTGGCCTGGCTGGCGAAGTTGAACGGGATGTGCGGGACCACCCGCAGGTGCTGCTCGTTCGCGCCCAGCGGGTCGACCATGATGTCGCGGAAGGCGATGGCGGCGTCCTGCCAGTCCACCGCCCCGTCGCCGTTGCGGTCGCCGGTGATGATCACGGTGGCGTACGGGAGCGGCTCGGTGGCGTCCAGGGACGCGGTCGCCGCACGGTGCGTCCACTGCCCGCAGGCGAGCTGCGCCTTGACGTAGCCGTCCCTGCCGACGGTCTGATGCCACAGCCGCCCGTTCTCCCAGGTGACACCGGGCACACTGTCGGGCTTGTCGTACGTGGTGTTGGTCTCCAGCGCGCCGCCAAGACCGTCGTGGGCGAGCACGGCGTACGCGCAGCCCGTCGGCGCGGCGTCGGGCGCGGTGTCGGGCGTGACCTCGACCAGGGTGTCGCCGCTGCCGTCCTTGTCGAGGTCGATCCGTGCGGCGAGGAGCGCGGCGCCCGGCTGATCGCTGCGTACCGAAAGGAACGCCAGCGACGGGATCTGGAGTGTGCCGACGCGCAGAGTGGCGGTGTCGGTGATCCTGGTGATCCGCCATTCGACCCGGCGGCCGGTGACACGGATCTCGGCCCGGATCTCGGTGCCGCCGTCGAAGGCGAGGGTGTACGTCGCCCTGTCACGGGCGGAGCGCGAGGTCACCCGCGGGGTGCGGTCGGTCCCGTCGATCAGCACGGAGGTGACCGGGTCCTCCTGCCCGTGGAGTACGGCGCCGGCGGCGCGGTCGGTGTACGAGATGATGCGCGGGAAGTCGGGATCGACGCGCACTTCGAGGTCATGGGAGCGCAACACGGTCTCCCGCTGCGCCGCGAGCGCGGTGCCGGGGCCCGCGAGGGCCAGTCCGGCCCCCGCCAGCGCGGTGGCGGCCACCACGCTCCTGCGGCTCGGTCCGGGGTCTTGTGCGTGCATGCTCGCTCTCCTGACGCTGGACGGCTTCCCTGCACGCCAAGATGCGTGGCCGGAGGTGAACGCGCCCATGGACAAAGGAGGAGCGGGTGTTGGACTAACGCGTCAGGGCCTGCCCCGTCGGCCCTCCGGAGGCCCCGCCGTGACCCACTTGGTAGCGACTATCGTTTTCAGGTAGCGTTTCGCCCCCGACGACAGAGGTGGTTCCCATGGCAGTCCCGAAGCGGAAGATGTCCCGCAGCAACACCCGTCACCGCCGCGCCCGATGGAAGGCCACGACGCCACAGCTGGTACCCGTCACGATCGACGGCGCCGTCCACCAGGTGCCGCAGCGACTGGTGAAGGCCTACGAGCGCGGACACTCCTGCACCCCGAGGGCTGACCTTCCCCGCACCCGGGTGAACCCCGTCGACCGGACGCCGGTCGACGGGGTTCAGATGTTCGACGTCATCGATGCCGAGGCGTCACCAGGAGGACTTGGTCACTCCGGGCAGGAATCCGGCATGCGCCTGTTCGCGCATCCGCACCCGCGACAGCCCGAACTTCCGCAGGTGACCGCGCGGACGGCCGTCCACGCTGTCCCTGTTCCGCACCCGGGTCGCGCTGGCGTCGCGCGGCTGGCGGCGCAGCTCCCCGACCGCGGCGGCCCGCTCGGCCTCCGCGACGCCCGGCCGACGGATGATCTCCTTCAGCTCCGCGCGCCGCGCGGCGTACCGCTCGACGATCACCTTGCGCTTCTCGTTCTGCGCGATCTTGCTCTTCTTGGCCATCAGACCTTCACTCCCCGCGCCCGGATGCGGGCGACCGCTGCCTCGATACCGATGTTGTCGACCACCTTGATCGCCCGGGCACTCAGCACCAGGCGCACATGCCGCCCCTCACTGGGCAGCCTGTAGCGCTTGCGCTGGATGTTCGGGTCGAACCGGCGCGATGTGCGCCGGTGCGAGTGGGAGATGTTATTGCCGAAGCCCGGCTGTGCGCCGGTCAGTTGGCAGTGGGCGGACACGGAGTTCCCTGCCTCTCGTCGAGTCGGCCCCCATATTGAAAATGGAAACCATTGCCATATAGTAGCGGCATGGCACGCAACGAACTACGCCCGATCATCAAGCTCCGCTCCACCGCGGGCACGGGCTACACCTACGTCACCCGCAAGAACAGGCGGAACAACCCGGACCGGCTGGTGCTGCGCAAGTTCGACCCGCTGGTCCGTCGCCATGTCGACTTCCGCGAAGAGCGCTGACACCACACCACCCCACTCGCCCCACACCGAGGACACCGTGATGAAGCCCGGAATCCACCCCTCCTACGCTCCTGTCGTCTTCCGCGACAAGGCAGCCGACTTCGCCTTCCTGACCCGCTCCACCCTGACCAGCGACCGCACGGTCGAGTGGGAGGACGGCAACACCTACCCCGTCGTCGACGTGGAGATCTCCTCCGCGAGCCACCCCTTCTACACCGGCACCGCCCGCGTCCTCGACACCGCGGGCCGCGTGGAGCGCTTCGAGCGTCGCTACGGCCGACGTGAGGGCCGGTGATGGCGAGCAACAACGCGCTCCCCGTCGTCATCGTCTGCGGTATGCACGCGGATGCACGTCACGAGGTCGTGGAGGGACTGCTGAGGGATGTCTCCCACAGCGTCGCGCTGCACCACGACCTGGCGACGGCGGAGAAGGGGACGGTGCACCGGACCGTACGGGACATCTCAGGGGTGCTCTCCAGCGGCGATGCCCCCCTGGTGAACGACTGCGCCTGCTGTGCCCTGCGCGAGGACCTGATGCCCGAGCTGGAGCGTCTGGCGGCCGACGGAGTGACCAGGACGGCCGTCGTCGAGCTCTGGGACTCCGTCGAGCCCGCAGCGATGGCCGAGTTGATCGCCGCGCACGGCGAGGGCCGGCTCCAGGTGCGCGGTGTCGTCACGGCCGTCGACCCCACCCTCGTACTGCCCTGCCTCACCAACGGCGACGACCTCGCCGAGGCGGGTCTGGCAGCCGCGACCAGGGACCGGCGCACCGTCGGGGACACCTGGGCCCGGCAGTTGGAGTACGCGTCGGCGGTGGCCCTCGTGGACAACGACGCGGCGGACGAGGAGGACCACGCGCTGATCCGTCAGCTGCACCCGACGGCGCCGCTGGCCGCGGCCGGATCACGGGAACTCACGAAGCTGGCTCTCGCGGGGTTCGACGTCGAGGCGGCCGGGGCCGGCCGGCATCCGGCCTGCGCCCTGCTGCCCCAGGAGGCGGAGGAAGTGGGCGTCAGCACACTCGTGTGGCGCAGGCACCGCCCGTTCCACCCCGAGCGCCTGTACGACGCGCTGGAGGAGCTGAGCTGTGCGGCCGCGCGCAGCCGGGGACGCTTCTGGCTCGCCGACCGCCCCGACACCCTGCTGTCGTGGGACGCGGCGGGCGGCGCGCTCTGTGTCGAGGACAACGGCCCCTGGCTCGCGTCCCTGCCGGACGCCGCCTGGGACCTGGTCCCTCCGGTCCGGCGAGCGGCCGCCGCACTGGACTGGCACCCGGAGAACGGCGACTGCTGCCAGCACCTGGTCTTCATCTCCCCCGGTCTCGACCGGGAGGGGCTGATCGCCGTGCTCGATTCCTGCCTGCTGAGCGACGACGAGTACACGGCGGGCCGCACAGCGTGGAAGACCCTGCCGGCCGCGTTCGACGCACTTCTCGACCCGGTCCACTGACCCCCGGAAGGAAGACCCGTGGCACGACGCCAGGAACCCCGCAAGCCGGCCACCCGGCCGAACCCGCTCGACGCGGCGAGGATCACCTACATCGATTACAAGGACACCGATCTGCTGCGGAGGTTCATCTCCGACCGCGGCAAGATCCGCAGCCGCAGGGTCACCCGGATCAGCGCACAGCAGCAACGGCGGATCGCCGCGGCCATCAAGAACGCACGCGAGATGGCGCTGCTGCCCTACTCCGGCTCCAGCACCGGCAGGTGATCCGAACGGCACCAGCCGGCGTGACGGGCGCCGGTGCGGACTCCCGCGCCGGCGCTCTTCGCTCTCCAACATCGGACAGCGGCCAGGCATAGAGGTCAGTCGGCCTGGACATTATGGATATGACAATCATCCCGATGAAGGCGAGTGCCGCTGTTGGCCGCCCCCTTGTTCCTCGACCCGAAGCTCGAACCGCCCCTCACGTCCTTACTGACCTCCGACCGCTTCCTGCACGGCCTCGTGGACGGGCTCGGCTCGCCCCTCAACGTGGTCGTGCCGGAGCGGATCGCGGAGAACGTCGCACGGTTCCGGTCCGTCTACCGCCAGCACCATCTGGAAGGGGAGATCAGTTTCGCCCACAAGGCCAACAGGTCGAGCGCGCTGGTACGCCGGCTGGCGACCACCGAAGCGACGATGGATGTCGCCTCGCTCGACGAACTGCGGCACGCGCTGTCCTGCGGGTTCACCCCGGACCGCATCGGTGCGACCGGACCCAAGGAGCCCGAATTCCTCTGGCTGGCCGCACGCACCGGCGTCACGGTCAACATCGAGGGGCAGGCCGAACTGGAGTCACTGGCCTCGCTGGTGCGCCGCCACGACCTACGCCGGGCGCGTGTGCTGCTGAGGCTCTCGGACTTCTCCGGCACCGCCGTGACGTTCCTGAGCCACCGCAGCAGATTCGGCTCCCCCGCGTCGGAGCTGGACGGTCTCCTGGACACCTGCGAGCGGCTCCACGACACGGTGGAGGTCGTCGGCGTCTCCTACCACCTCGACACCACCAGCCTCGATGAGAAGGCCCTCGCGTTGGAGGGCTGCGTACGCGCCATGGACGCGTGCCGGGCCCGGGGGATGCGTCCGCGCGTGATCGACATCGGTGGCGGATTCGGGACCAGCTACCTCGCCGACGGGGCGCAGTGGGAGCGCTACACCAGCCAGCTGACCCTGGCGGCCATGGGCGGACGCGAGGCACTGGCCTGGCGCAATCACTCGTACGGGCTGAGCAGCGAGGGGGGCACCCTCCGCGGAAGCCTGGAGCTCTACCCCTCCCATCGCCCGGTCGCGGGGGCCGGCTACCTGGACGAGCTGCTGCGCGGCCCGGCCCCCACACTCGGCCTCCCGCTGGCGACCCTGCTCCTGGAGAACCTGTACGACCTCTGTGTCGAGCCCGGCCGGGCGCTGCTGGACCAGTGCGGGCTCACTCTGGCGCGGGTGCTGGAGACGCGGCGTGAGACGGACGGCACGCACACGATTCGCCTGGCGATGAACGCCGACGACTGCGCCCTCGAGGAGCACGGCATCCTCATGGATCCGATCGTCCTGCACCGGGACAGGGCACGGGAGGCGACGACGGCGTCCGTGGATTCCGCTTTCGGCGTCCATCTCCATGGAAACCTGTGTCTCGAATCCGACCTCATCACCCGCAGGCTCGTCTTCCTCCCCCGCCTGCCGGCCCCCGGTGACCTTCTGGCGTTTCCCAACACCGCCGGATACTGCATGGACTTCAACGCCCACCATGCGCAGCAACGACCACTGGCCCGCAAGGTGGCGGTCTATCACGACGCCGACGGCTGGCAGTGGCGACTCGACGATCAGTACTGGCCCATACATTCCGCAGGGGACGTACATGAGGTATGACAGCATCATCGAAACGATCGGCGACACGCCCCTGGTGCGTATCGACCCTCACGTCCACGGTCTGCGGAACATCGATCTCTACGCGAAGCTCGAATTCTGCAATCCCTTCGGTTCACTGAAGGACCGGGCCGCCTGGAACATGGTCCGGCCGGGGCTGTCCTCGGTGGCCGAGCAGGGCGGGCAGATCGTCGAACTGTCCAGCGGGAACACCGCGAAGGCCCTCGCCGCGATAGCCGGAATGCACGGGGTCGGCTTCAAGAGCGTCACCAACCGGATGAAGATTCCGGAGATCAAGGAGCTGCTGCTTCTGCTGGGGGCCGAGATCGAGGAGCTTCCGGGGCAGAGCGAATGCCTCGATCCCACGAACTCGAACGACCCTCTGACGCTGTTCCACCGCAGCCTCGGCGAACCGGGAAGCACCTACCTCCACACCGATCAGTACTACAACGCGCGCAACCCGCAGGCCCATGAATCCGGCACCGGGCCCGAGATCGTGGCCGACCTGGACGGCCGCGCCCCTGACTGGTTCATCTCCGGGGTCGGCACAGCCGGTTCCTCCACCGGAGTGGCGCGGGCGTTACGGGAGAACAATCCGAAGGTCCAGGTGGTCGGACTCGTCGCGGACAAGTCGGATTTCATTCCGGGGATCAGGAACATCGACGAGGTACAGGAGGTCGGGATCTTCGATCCGCTCACCTACGACACCCTGGAGAAGGTCACTTCGTCCGAGGCGATCGACGGGATGATGACGCTCGTCCGGAAATGCGGAATTCTGGCGGGCCCGACGGGCGGGGCGGCGTACTTCGGCGCGGTGCGGCACCTTCGGGAGACAGCGCCGCAGCTCACCGAGCCCGCGACCGCGGTCTTCATCGTGTGCGACCGTGTCGAGAGCTATCTCAGTTACATCAGGAAGCGTCGCCCGGAGCTTCTGGGGCAGCAGCCACGGAACAATTCGGCCGGGTCGGTTTCTCCCGATGAGCTGAGCGCCGCCACCGCGGTGGGCGTCACGGAGGCCCGGAAATGGATGGCCGAGGAGAAGCCCCTCGTCGTGGACATGCGTAGCCCCTACGCCTTCGCCGCCCTGCATATCGCGGGGTCGGTCAATATCGTCGACGAGCTGTTCGAGGACCTCGTGCGGGGCGGGCTGCCCTTCAGCAAGTCCCAGCCGGTACTGCTCGCGTGTCCCGTCGGCGAGAAGTCCTTGAAGTACGCGGCCCTCCTGACCCGGATGGGCCACCCCGATGTCCGCAGTCTTGCCGGGGGTGTCATCGCCTGGCGTGACGCGGGCGCGCCGCTGGTGCGCGAGTGACCCCCGTGGCGCGCGAGCCGCAGGGGGAGGATCTGGATGCCTGGAGCAGCGAGCTGCGCGCACAGTTCCCGATCGTCGCGGGCAATCCCGGTCTGGCGTACCTGGACAGTGCGGCGACCGCGCAGAAGCCCCAGGCGGTACTGGACGTGGTCCAGGAGTACCTGACGACCTCCAACGCGAACGCGGGGCGCGGCACCTATCCATGGGCCAACAGGACCACGAGCCTGATCGAGGAGACCAGGGGGCGGGTCAAGGCCTTCCTCGACGACCCGGATCCGGACACCTCGGCGGTGCATTTCGTCAGCGGCACCACCGAGGGGCTGCGCCGGGTGGCCCTGGACTGGCTCGCCGGTGAACTCCGCGAAGGGGACGAGATCATCGTCCCCTTCGCGGACCACGCGGCGAACGCCTCGCCCTGGCTGGAGGCGGTCGAGTCACTGGCCCGGCAGGGCACCCGTGTCACCGTCCTGGAGATGCCCTACCAGACCGCGTCCCGGGACTACGACACGGAGCGGCTCGGGGAACTCGTCTCCCCTCGCACGCGGTTCGTGGCCGTCACCCACGTCCACCATGTCTACGGCGCCGACATGAACGTGCACCGGGTCCGCCGGGCGGTGGGCGACTCCGTGGTGATCTGCATGGACGCGGCCCAGAGTGTCGGCCATCTCCCCGTCTCCATGACGGCTCTGGACGTCGACTTCGCCGTCTTCTCCGGACACAAGGCACTTGCACTGCCCGGATCCGGGGCCGTCTGGTCCCGGGGGAAGCGCGGGGCTCCCTTCGCCCCGCTCGGCTGGAGCGGCACGCCGAATACCGTGGGCATCGCGAGCCTGGGGGCCGCTCTGGACTGGCTGGACCGGGCCGGGCCCGAGCGCATCGAGCGCTGGACCGTGCGGCTTGCGGCCCGGCTGACGGACGGGCTGCGCACAATGGCGCCGTACAAGGTGCTGGGGTGCCAACTGAGCCTGGCGGAGCAGTCGTCCGTGCAGCAGCGGCACGGCATCGTGACGTTCAGGCACCGGGACATCGACGCGGCGGACCTCGGGTTCATCCTCTTCAGCCACGGTTTCATGGTGCGGGCGGACGGCCTCTGCCAGGGCCGGGGCGGTGAGACCCGCAGCTCCGTCCGGGTCAGCCTGCATGCCTACAGCAGCCGGGACGAGGTAGACCGGTTGTTGGAGGTGCTCGCGGGACTGACGTAGGGCCGGGCGAGAGGCCCGAGTGCTGATGACAATCGTTTTCAAGTGTAGATTCGGGGTCGCTGAACGGAACCGAGCGTGTAGAGGGTGGTACAGCAGGATGAGCGTGAGCATGTCGACGGCCCAGCTGTGGGTGGACCGTTGGGAGCAGCAGCAACAGCGGTACGCGATCGATCGCGAGGAGCGCTTCACCGTGGTCGCGGATGTCGTGGAGCATGTGACGGCCGGCCGCGCGGTCCCCCGTGTGCTGGATCTGGGGTGCGGGCCGGGGTCGCTGCCCGCGCGCCTGATCGAGCGTCTGCCGGGGGCCGAGATCGTCGCCGTCGACATGGACCCGCTGTTGCTGGCCCTCGCCCGCGCCCGTCACCCCGACGCCGCCCGGTACGTCGAGGCCGTCATCGGCGAGAAGGGCTGGACGAACACGCTCGGTCTCCAGGGGCCGGTCGACGCGGTCGTCTCCACCACGGCCCTCCACTATCTCCCCGAGGGGATACTGCGCAGCACCTACGCGGAGCTCACCGCACTGCTACGGCCCGGCGGCGTGCTGATCAACGCGGACCATCTCTCGCAGGACGGAGCCGGGTTCGCCGAGATCGCCGAGTTCGTCGGGGTCCGCAGGGCCGAGCGCCGGCACGCCTTCGACCACGAGGACTGGGATACGTGGTGGTCCGCCGTCGAGAACGAGCCCGAGCTGACGGAGCTGTGCGCGGAGCGCCGTAAGCCGGGCTTCGTCCACGCGGACTGCGCCGTCACGCTCGGCCGGCACGTCGAGCTGCTGGCCGAGGCGGGCTTCGGACCCGCCAGCCCCGTCTGGCAGGTCGGCAACAGCTACGTCCTGGTGGCCATCCGCCAGTAGCGGCGGGCCGCCGCCGGAAAGGGCAGGGGCGGCGCGGAGTCCCGCGCCGCCCCTGCCCTCACCCGACGTACCTGAGGTGGGGAGCGACGCCGCGCAGCTTCTCGCACGTCTCCTCGATCTCCTTCGCGGGCACGGACTGACCAGTGACACCGGCGCCCGCACGGAGCCACGCCCTGTCCCCCTCGTCCAGCGGGGTGCGAAGGACCAGGGCGGCGTCCAGCGAACCGTCCGTGCTGCCTCGGAAGACCGCGCCGCCGTACAGGCCCCGGGGCCCCTCCTCGTACCGTGCGAGTGCCCCGAGGGCGGCGCGCTTCCCCGAGCCCGTGGCGGTGATCGCGGGAACAGCGAAGCGAAGGCGGCCCAGGGCCCGGTACCGGTCCTGAGCCGCCCGTGACGCGCGAGGCGAGGTGCTGCACCGAACCGCGCGGCCTGACGGCCATGAACTCCTCGACCACGACGGAGCCCCGGCGGCAGACTGCCTCCATCTCGCCGCAGGCCAGGCGGGGCGCCTGTCGTCATGCTCGGATGCCTCCCGTGTTCGGTGCTCATGACGCCGCCTCAAGGCGCCATCCGTGGGCGCGGGCGCGCTGCTCCCAGAAGGAGGCATAGGTGCCGCCCGCGGTGACCAGCTCGCTGTGGGTGCCGCGCTCGGTGATCCCGCCGCCCTGAAGGACCAGGATCTGGTCGGCGTGGACGGCGGTGCCGATCCGGTGGGCGATGACCAGCAGAGCCTTCTCGGCGGCCGGCGCGCGGACGGTCCCGCAGAGCCTCGTTCTCCTGGTCCAGCGCGGCTGTGGCCTCGTCGAGGATGAGGATCGGGGCGTCCTTGAGCCCAGGCGGGCTGCCCCATGCGTGAAAGCCCCTGGGAGGAGCGGGAAACGCCCCTCCCAGGGGCTTGGTTCACACGCGCGGGCGGCGGGTCAGACGATCACGACCCGGCGTCCGCGCGTGTGACCGGCCTGGCTGTCGGCGTGGGCGACCGCCGCCTCGGCGAGTGTGTACGACTTCTCGACCGGGATGTGGAGCTTCCCGCGCGAGATGAGACCGGCCGCCTCGGCGAGCGCGTCCGGCACGCTCCCGGCCGCACCGGAGAACCGGACACCGAGAGCGGGCGCGTCCAGATCGGCGATGGTGACCACCTTGCGCGGGTCCCCCGTCAGCTCGACGAGTTCGCGGATCACGCCGGAGCCGGCCAGGTCGAGAGCCGCGTCGATCGTCCCCAACTGCCGGACCCGGCCGGCCCAGCCCTCGTCGTACGTCGTGGCCAGGGCACCCAGGCTCCGCAGATAGTCCTGGTTCGCGGCTCCCGCGGTCCCGATCACCGTGATGCCGCGTTCGCGGGCGATCTGCAGCACCGCCGACCCGACTCCCCCGGACGCACCACTGACCAGCAGCGTCTGCCCGGGCCGCACACCGACCTCACGGATGACGCGCAGCGCGGTCTCCACCACGGAGGGATATCCGGCGGCCTCCTCGAACGTCAGCCCATCGGGCATACGGGCCCAGGCCGACAGCACGGCGAACTCGGCGTAGGTGCTGGACCCTTCACCGAACACCCGGTCGCCGATCTCGACCCCGTCGACGCCCTCGCCGACCTCGTCCACCACCCCGGCAGCGTCCTGCCCCACTCCGGCGGGCAGCACCGTCGGATGGGCACCCAGGACCTGGCCCTCACGGATCCTCCAGTCGACGGGATTCACACCTGCCGCCCGCACGGCAATGCGTATCAGGCCCGGCCCCGCGTGGGGCTCGTCGACGTCCAAGACCCGCAGAACGTCCGGACCGCCGAATTCGGCGAAGCTCACTTTTTTCATACGGCGGACTGTAGCACTAACGGTTAGCGTTTTGAAGCAGCTACGGCTTCGTACCTGATAGTGTGAGGTCATGACCGTGCCGACCGGGCGCCGTGAGCGCAAGAAAGCCGCGACCCGCCAGAAGATCGCCGACACCGCCCTGCGGCTCTTCCTGGACCGCGGGTTCGACGCGGTGGGCATCCGCGAAGTGGCTTCCGAGGCCGACGTGGCCGTGACCACGCTCTTCTCCCACTTCGCCGCCAAAGAGGCGCTCGTGTTCGAGCAGGACGAGGACTTCGAGCAGCGCCTCACACGGGCGGTCACCGGCCGGGCGCCGGACGAGCCGCTCATCCCTCGGCTGCGTCAGGAGATCCACGCCCTGGTACGGCACTGCACGGCGGCCGGCGCCGCCCCGACGTGGCATCTGATCGACGCCTCACCCGCCCTGCGGAGGTATGAGGAGTCGATGAGGCTGCGTCACGCGGAGACGCTGTCGGCGGCCATCGCGGCCGATCCCGGACTGGGCCGGACCGGGACGGCGAGCCGGTCGATCGCGCGGTTCGTGATCGACGCCTATGCGCTGGCCCGTGAGGCGGCCGAGCCGGATGCCGCGGTGGACGAGATCTTCGAGATGATCGAGGCGGCCTGGGAGGTCACCGGCCGTTCTCCAGGTGCGTGAGGAGCGACTCCTCCGGGCGGACCGGCGGCCGGCCGGCGCCGACCGGTTCGCGTGTCACCAGGTGCTCCGGGTGACCGAGGACGCGGTCCGCGGCACCTGACTCGACCACGCGCCCGGCGTCCAGGACGACGACGCGGTCGGCGCAGCGGGCGTCAGCGGCCAGGTCCTGGGTCACCATCACGACGGTCAGCCCCAGCGTCCGCCGCAGGGTGTTGAGCAGGGCCAGGATGCCGCTCCCGGTGTCCTGGTCGAGCTCCGAGGTGATCTCGTCACACACCAGGACACGCGGTCCGGCGGCCAACGCCCTGGCCAGAGCCACCCGTTGACGCTGGCCACCCGACAGTTCGCCCGGCCGGCGCCCCAGCACCTGGGGCTCCAGACCGACCAGGCCGAGCAGCTTGGCGGTCTAGGCCGTCGCCTCCTCGCCGCATTCCCGGCCATGGACTTGTCCAGGCCGAGACGCGTGCGGACCTCGGCGCGTTCCGCCGGGGAGGCGTCCACCCCTGCCACGGCGCTGACCGTGTCCCCCAGGAGCACCGCCGTGATCGTGAAGACCGCCGCCGACACCCGGTTGTCGGCGGACTACGCGAAGTCGGTGCTCGACTTCGACGGCACGGTGCTCATCGAGGACCGGAGCAGAACGACCTGGGAGAACATCACCAACGTGATCCCGCTGCTCGAGGACGTCGACCGCATCAAGATCGCCTCCCGGCCGGCCCACGCCCTCAAGGCCCGGGCGTACTTGCTGCGACAGCGCCCCGACCTCGCCGAGAGGCTCTCGTACGCGCGGACGACTACCGCCCCGGCGAATGGACCTTCGCCAAACCGCTGCTGGCCCTGTACGGAGTCCGGACGCTCCGCGGCCTCACAATCGGGCTCAACCGTGCTGGACGCCGTGGTCGCCGCCCGTGGGAGCCAGCTCCCTGCTGAGCCTGAGGACGTTCTCGGCGGTCCGGGGGTCCGTTGCGCCGCGGAAGAGAGGGACGGGGCGGGCCTCGGGCCCGATGACAAGGCCGGTCCGCCCGTCGAGCGAGACGTCGGTGGCGGCGAAGACGGACGACCGGGCGGCCGTCGACGCGGAGCCGGAGGTGGAGCGCTCGAAGACCCGGCGGACCAGCGGCCACAGCAGGCGCAGCGGCGGGGAGACGATCTTCGGTGAGGTCATGGTGCCGTTCGTCATCCCGGTGGCAGCCCCGCCGGGATCGGCCGCGAAGACCGACACCTCGGTATCGCGGAGGCGTTCGGCCAGGTGAAGGGTGTAGGCGAGGTTGGCGAGCTTGGCCCTGCCGTACCAGTGGAAGCCGTAGTAGCCACCCGGAGGTTCCACGGCGTCGAAGCCGCGCTTGGCAGCCCTGACCGCGGCGGAGCTGACATTGACGATCCGGCTCGGCGCGTCCGCCTGGAGCCGGTCGAGCAGCAGCTCGGTCAGCAGGTACGGCGAGAGGTGATTGACGGCGAACGACGCCTCGACACCGTCGACGGTCCGCTGTCGTTCGGCGAACATCGCGCCGACGTTGTTGACCAGCACCCCCAGCGGCCCTTCGGCCGCCAGTCGCGCGGCCAACGCACGGACATCGCCGAGCGATGCCAGGTCGGCGGCCACGAATCGCGGTGCGCCGCCGTTCGCGACCGCCGATATCTCCCGGACGGCGCTCGCGCCTCGCTCGGGGTTGCGGCCGACCACCGTGACGGCGTAGCCGTGGTGCGCGAGCCCCTTCGCGGTCTCCAGACCGATGCCCCCGGTACCTGCCGTCACTATCGCCCGTCGACTCACTTCGACCCCTTCGCCCACCGCACAATCGGATAACCATCCGTTTCGATGCGGGCACGCTAACACATACGGATAGCTATCCGGTTGGAGTGTGGGTGACGGGATACCGCGGTCAACGCGGCGGGCGCAGCCCTTCCAGCAGAACGTCGAGGTAGAGGTCCCTGACTTCGCCGCCCCCGGAGCGCACCGCGTGTCCCACGCCGCACAGCAGACGGCGTACGTCCTCGGCCCCGAAGACTCCCCGGACGGCGCCGTCCAGGCGGGCGCGGTCCAGCAGGCTCATGACCGTCCGGTCGAGCTCGGCCTTCATCTGCGACGTCCGCACATCGACATCGCCCGCGGACTCCAGCACGGTCGCGAAGTCGGGGTCGTCCAGCATCCGGTCGAGCGTGAAGCGCAGCAGCCGGCGCAGGCCCGTCAGCGGGTCCTCCACGGCGGCCGCCGCCTGTGCCTCTTCGAGCAGCTCCCGGAAGCGTTCCGCCGAGAGCGCCTCCACCAGCGCATGCCGATTGGGGAAGTGCCGGTAGACCGTCCCGACGCCCACTCCGGCGAGCCGTGCGACGGCGTTCAGCTGCAGCGAGTTGTCACCGGCGGTCAACTGCCCGCGGGCGACCTGGAGGATGCGGGCACGATTGCGCGCGGCATCGGCCCTCAGCTCTTTCTCCTGCCCCGCTCGCGGTGTCACCACGCCAGCATAGGCAGCCGCCGCCCCGCGCGTCCTGGGCGACGAGCTGGACAGCGGCGCCACCTCCCGCGTCGGTGCACAAACCCCGTCGCACCCGCCGTCGCGCGTCGGGAGCCGGCTCAGGACCCAGTAATCCGAACCTGCCGTCGGTGTGGACCGCACACGTACACGCAGGTGCCTGACGACGCGGACTCCGTCGTCTCGGAGGGCCGGTCCTCAGCCGCGTCGGTGCGGCCGACAAGGGGTCCTACCCCCTGAAAGCCTCCAGCAGCCGCAGCCACACCTCACTGATCGTCGGGTAGGCGGGCACCGCGTGCCAGAGCCGCTCGATCGGGACCTCGCCTGCGACGGCGATCGTCGCCGAGTGCAGGAGTTCACCGATGCCAGGTCCGACGAAGGTGACACCGAGCAGGATCTCGCGGTCCAGGTCGACGACCATCCGGGCACGTCCCTTGTAGCCCTGCGCGTACAGGCCGGAGCCTGCGACCGCGGCCAGGTCCTGGTCGACGGCGCGCACCCGATGGCCCGCCGCTTCCGCCTCGGCGAGCGTGAGGCCGACCGATGCGGCCTCCGGATCCGTGAAAACGACCTGGGGGACGGCCGCGTGATCGGCGGTGGCCGCGTGCGCGCCCCAGCGGTCCGTCTCCAGCAGCGGGGTCTCCTGCGCTCGGGCCGCCATCGCGGCTCCCGCGATACGGGCCTGGTACTTGCCCTGGTGGGTGAGGAGAGCGCGGTGGTTGACGTCTCCGACCGCGTACAGCCAGTCGCTGCCCTCCACACGGCAGCTGTCGTCGACGTCGAGCCAGGACCCGGGCCTGAGGCCCACCGTGTCGAGGCCGAGGTCGTCGGTGCGTGGGGCGCGGCCGGTGGCGAAGAGGATCTCGTCGGTCTCCAGCCGTTGCCCGTCGTCCAGCTCGACGGTGACCGGCCCGTCGTGTCCTGCCCTGCTCACGCCGGTGGCCGAGACCCCGGTCAGGATCCGCGCCCCGGCCTCGGTCAGCGCCTCCGCGACCAGCTCACCCGCGAAGGGCTCCATCTTGGGGAGCAGCCGGCTGCCACGGATCAGCATCGTCACCTCGGCGCCGAGCCCCTGCCAGACGGTGGCCATCTCCACCCCGACGACTCCCCCTCCCACCACGACGAGCCGGTCCGGGACCTCCTTGGCGCTGGTCGCCTCGCGGCTGGTCCACGGCCGGACGTCCGCGACACCGGGCAGCGCCGGGACCACGGCCCGGCTCCCGGTGCAGACGGCGACGGCGTGCCGGGCGGTGAGGTCCCGCACGGATCCGTCGGCGGCCGTGACGGACACCTGGCGGACGCCGGTCAGCCGACCCACGCCGCGGTAGATGTCCGCGCCGATGCTGTCCAGCCATCCGACCTGGCCGTCGTCCTTCCAGTGCGAGGCCTCGTCGTCACGGTGGGCGAGAACGGCTTCCGCGTGGAGCGGTCCCTGCACCGCGCCGCTGAGTCCGGGTACCCGGCGCGCGTCGGCTCGTGCGACGACCGGGCGGAGCAGCGCCTTGCTGGGCATGCACGCCCAGTACGAACACTCGCCGCCGATGAGCTCGGACTCGATCACCGCGGTGCTCAGCCCGGCGGCCCTGGCACGGTCCGCCACGTTCTCCCCCACGGGGCCCGCCCCGATGACCAGGACGTCGTACTCGCTTTCCCGCACACCATCATCATCAGTCATGCGAACAGTGTGCTCGTGGGTGTGCGCAGCGGCCACATGGGCAGGCGGAATAGCGCAAGTGACGTCACCGTTGTGCCCGACAGGTCCGAACGGTCCCAGGAAGAGGTATCAGAGTATGAGCACCGTAGAGCTCACCAAGGAAAATTTTGATCAGGTCGTGAGCGAGAACGAGTTTCTGCTGATCGACTTCTGGGCTTCCTGGTGTGGTCCGTGCAAGCAGTTCGCCCCGGTCTACGACTCGGCGTCCGAGCGCCACCCCGACCTGGTCTTCGCCAAGGTCGACACGGAGGCGCAGCAGGAGCTGGCAGCCGCCTTCGAGATCCAGTCCATCCCGACGCTGATGATCGTCCGTGACAACGTGGCGGTCTTCTCGCAGCCGGGGGCACTCCCCGAGTCGGCGCTGGAGGACGTCATCGGTCAGGCTCGCAACCTGGACATGGACGAGGTACGCAAGTCCGTCGAGGAGCAGAAGCAGGCACAGCAGGGGCAGGCACAGCAGGAGCAGCAGTAGTCCCTGTCCACGTGCGACAGACGTGATGAAGGCCCGGCCGTTCGAACGGCCGGGCCTTCGTCACGCGGCGGCGGGACGGATTCAGCTGTCCGTCCCGGCCTGCTCCGTATCGGTACGCCCCGTCCCATTCCGCTCCGTCCCGGCCTCCTGCTCCTCCGTACCCCGGATGCGGTCGGCGATCCTGGCCGTCAGCCCGACATCCAGCTCCGCGCCGTCCACCAGCAGCGCTTCCACGGTGTGCGAGGCGGGGTCGATGTCCGCCTCCATGCCGTTCCCGGTGTAGTGCGGATAGCCCGACGCCCCCGTCTCCCCGGTGGCCGCCACGACCGCTGAGCGAATGGCGGTGCCTGGCGCGGGCGCCTCGGTGACGGGCTCCTCCGGTTCCGGGAACAGCAGGATCTCGTAGCTCTGCGGATGGCTCATGCCGTCGACGCTAGACATCCACGGCCACCCGCGCATGTCGCAACGCCGCCCCGCCTGCCCGGTCAGCTGGATTCACGTGGCACCGCCGCGGCACGCAGCAGTTCGTGACGCTCCGGCGCGCCGCGGGGATTCCGTACCAGACGGTCGATCATCTCGGCCGGTGACTGCGCGGTCGCCAGTTCCAGGGTGACGCTGCTGAGCCGGGGCCGCAGAAGCCTGCCGAGCATCAGGTCGTCGGCGCCGACCACCGCCGTCTCGGCGGGTACGTCGATGCCGGCGTCCTGGAGTGCCCGCATCAGCAGCATCGCGTATTCGTCGTTGTACGCGAACACGGCGTCCAGGCCCAGCGTCCGCCAGCGGGCTGCGAGCTCCTCGGCCGACTCCTCCGCGTACCGCAGGGGCAGCGGCAGGACATGGGCGTCCGCCGCCGACTCCTCCACCGCGCGCACCGCTCCGGCCAGCCGTGGTTCGGCGAACAGCGCGAGGCCGGCCTCCTGGGGCATGACCACGCCGATCCTGCGCCGTCCGCGCGCCAGCAGATGCCGCACGGCGCAGCCGCCGACCTCGCGCTGGTCCATGACCAGGGCATGCGCGCCCTCCACCGGTTGCGGGCCCAGCGTGATCACCGCCTTGGCCCCGGAGCGGGTGAGCACCCCGGTGCCGTACGCGGTCAGGGTGATGCTCCCGGGCGACACGACGGCGACGGGGCGCAGTTCCGCCCACGCCCTGGCCGCCTCGTCGGCGTCCAGGCCGGCGCTGCCGTACTGCACGACGACGTAGTCGAGGCGGCGCAGACCCGACTCGAGCCCGGCGAAGAACCGCTGGTAGGCGGGTCCCGCCTGGGCCTGTCCTGCGGGCAGCAGCACCATCCCCGTGTGCCCGGCCCGAAGGCTCCGGGCCGCCGCGTGCGGGACGTAGCCGAGATCCGCCGCGGCCTCTCTGACCCGGCGGCGGGTGGATTCACTGATCCGCACGCTCGTGTTGTTGTTCAGTACGTAGGACACGGTGGCCCGGGACACTCCTGCGAGCCGCGCGACATCGGCGCTGGTCGGTACGGAGACGCCCGCGGGCTGCTCGGATAACTGGCTCATGGCGTGCGGCAGTCTTCCAGACCACTACGCCGTGTCGGCGGGCCGGGGCACCGTTACGCTCCGGCAGCCCGCGTCGGGCAAGGGGTTCGCGGCAGGGACATGCCTGGTGGCCTCCGTCGACCGTGGTCGAGGGGGCCTCTGTTCGCTCGGCACACCACCCTCCGCTCCGGCGCTGCGTGGAACGACCGAGCTCACTCCCCCGTCGATGGTGTTGCCTGCTGCTCCATCCCCCGCTCGTCCTGTACTGATCGCCTGCTTTATCGCGTATGAAGCGCGAAACTGGTCCGAGTCCGGCCCGAGTTGTCGGACCGGCACCGGAGTTCCCCTTGCCCAGCCCCATGCGTGAAGGACCTGAAGGAGTCGACGATGCTCATCGGAGTGCCCCGCGAACCGGCCGGGGAGACGCGGGCAGCCGCGACCCCCGCGACGGTCGGACAGCTGAAGGGCCTGGGCTACGAGGTGGTGGTCGCGGCCGGGGCCGGTGAGCTCTCCGCCTTCGGCGACACGGCGTACGCCGAGGCAGGGGCCCGGATCGGTACCGACGACGAGGCGTGGGCGGCCGATGTCGTCCTCCGCGTCAACGGCCCCTCGCTCGACGAGATCACGCGGCCCAAGGACGGTGCCACGCTGGTATCGACGCTGGCGCCGGCCGCCAACCCCGAACTGATCGACGCACTCGCCTCCCGCAAGATCACGGTGCTCGCCATGGACGCGGTGCCGCGCATCAGCCGCGCACAGTCGCTCGATGTGCTCTCCTCGATGGCCAACATCGCCGGCTATCGCGCGGTCGTCGAGGCGGCCCACCAGTTCCGCCGCTTCTTCACCGGCCAGGTGACGGCCGCGGGCAAGGTGCCGCCGGCGAAGGTGCTCGTCGCCGGTGCCGGGGTCGCGGGTCTGGCCGCGATCGGCGCCGCGTCGTCGCTGGGCGCGATCGTACGAGCCACCGACCCGCGCCCCGAGGTCGCCGACCAGGTGGCATCGCTGGGTGGCGAGTATCTCCCCGTCGTCGTCGCGGAGGAGGCTCAGCAGTCATCGGACGGCTACGCGAAGGCGACGTCCGAGCGCTACAACGAGGCTGCCGCCCGGCTGTACACCGAGCAAGCCGCCGACGTCGACATCGTCATCACCACCGCGCTGGTCCAGGGCCGTCCCGCGCCGCGGCTGATCACCGCCGCCGACGTGGCGTCGATGAAGCCCGGCAGCGTCGTCGTCGACATGGCAGCGGGCATGGGCGGCAACGTCGAGGGGAGCGTCGCGGGCGAGAAGGTCGTCACCTCGGGCGGCGTCACGATCCTGGGTTACACCGATCTCGCCGGCCGTCTCCCCACCCAGGCAAGCCAGTTGTACGGCACCAATCTCGTCAACCTGATGAAGCTGCTGACCCCCGGCAAGGACGGCCGGCTCGTGCTCGACCTCGAAGACGAGGTGCAGCGCGGGATCACCGTCGTACGTGAGGGCGAGAAGCTGTGGCCGCCGCCGCCCGTCCAGGTGTCGGCGGCGGCGGTGGCGTCCCCCACGACCGTGGCAGCCGTTCAGCCGGCCGCGCAGGAGGCGAAGCACCTCTCCCGGGGCGCGAAGCTCGGGCTCGTCCTCGCCGGCCTGGCCGCCTTCTTCCTCGTCAACGCCTTCGCCCCGGCACCCGTCCCCCAGCACTTCACCGTGCTCTCACTCGCGGTCGTCATCGGCTACTACGTCATCGGCAAGGTGGCTCACGCGCTGCACACCCCGCTGATGTCGGTCACCAACGCGATCTCCGGCGTCATCGTCGTCGGAGCGCTCCTCCAGGTCGGCATGGACCACACGCCGATCCAGATCATGGCCGGCATCGCCATCCTGCTCGCCTCCATCAACATCTTCGGCGGCTTCGCCTCCACCCGGCGCATGCTCGCCATGTTCTCGAAGGGTGCCTGACATGTCCGCCGGCTCGATCGCGACCGCGGCCTACCTGGTCGCGGCCCTCCTGTTCGTCCTCAGCCTCGCGGGGCTCTCCAAGAACGAGTCGGCCAGAGGAGGCCTGACCTACGGGGTGGTCGGCATGGCCGTCGCCCTGGCCGCCACCATCGGTCTGTGCCTGCACGACTCGACCGCACGCGGCCGGGTCGTGGTGATCCTGGTGGCCGCCGTCGTCATCGGCGCGGCCATCGGCCTGTGGCGGGCCCGGGTCGTGCGGATGACCGGCATGCCCGAACTGATCGCGCTTCTCCACTCCTTCGTCGGTCTGGCGGCCGTGCTGGTCGGCTGGGCGTCGTACGTCGAGGTCGAACGCGAGGGCCTGGCGACCTTCGCCGGGTCCCTGCTGCGCATCCATCACGCCGAGGTCCTCATCGGCATCTTCATCGGCGCGGTCACCTTCACCGGCTCGATCGTCGCCTACCTCAAGCTCAGCGCGAAGATCAAGTCGGCGCCGCTCGTACTGCCGGGCAAGAACGTGCTCAACCTTGGCGCACTCGTCGCCTTCGCCGCGCTGACCGTGCGCTTCGTGATCTCCCCGGACGCGTGGCCGATCGTCGCGGCCACCGCGATCGCCCTGCTCTTCGGCTGGCACCTGGTCGCCTCCATCGGCGGCGGCGACATGCCGGTCGTGGTCTCGATGCTCAACAGCTACTCCGGCTGGGCGGCAGCGGCCTCGGGCTTCCTGCTCGACAACGACCTGCTGATCGTCACCGGCGCGCTCGTCGGCTCCAGCGGTGCGTATCTGTCGTTCATCATGTGCCGGGCGATGAACCGCTCCTTCCTCTCGGTCATCGCAGGCGGCTTCGGCATCGAGGCCGGCCCGTCGGGCGACGTCGAGCAGGGCGAGCACCGCGAGATCACCGCGGAGGAGACCGCGGAGCTGCTGACCGGTGCCTCGCGAGTCGTGATCACGCCGGGCTACGGCATGGCCGTCGCGCAGGCGCAGTATCCGGTGGCCGACCTCACCCGCACCCTGCGCGAGCGGGGCGTCGACGTCCGATTCGGCATCCACCCGGTCGCCGGCCGCCTGCCGGGCCACATGAACGTGCTCCTGGCCGAGGCGAAGGTGCCCTACGACATCGTGCTCGAGATGGACGAGATCAACGACGACCTGGCCGACACCGACGTCGTCCTGGTCATCGGCGCCAACGACACCGTCAACCCGGCCGCCATGGAGGACCCGGGCAGCCCCATCGCCGGCATGCCCGTCCTGCGCGTGTGGGAGGCGAGGAAGGCCATCGTCTTCAAGCGGTCGATGGCCGTCGGCTACGCGGGCGTGCAGAACCCGCTCTTCTTCCGGGAGAACACGCAGATGCTCTTCGGCAACGCCAGGACGAAGGTGGAGGAGATTCTCCACGCGCTGCAGCGGGTGCCGGTCTGACGGTGTGGTGGTCCCGTGCGGCAGCCACCGCGCGGTACGTTCCGTCGACCCGCTCCACGGATCCGGCCGTACAGGTTCTACGGTGTTCCGATGACGTTCCAGCACACCAATCACAGCAGCGACAGCACGACCGACTTCCCCGGCCGCAGCGGTCCCGCCGCCACCACGGAGGCGGAACCCCTCGACGTGGGGCCCGTCCGCACCTCGTACGCACCCGACCGCGACGGCGATCCGGACCCCGGCGAAATCGTCTGGACCTGGGTGCCGTTCGAGGAGAACGACGGCCGGGGCAAGGACCGGCCGGTTCTCGTCGTGGCCCGGGAGGAGCGGGGCACCCTCCTCGCCGTGCAGCTGTCCAGCAAGCAGCACGATAGCGACCACGAGTGGGTCTCCCTGGGCGCGGGCCCGTGGGACAGCTCGGGACGGCCGTCCTGGGTGGACCTGGACCGGGTCCTGCGGCTGCACGAGGACGGGATGCGACGCGAGGCCTGTGCGCTGGACCGAGGGAGGTTCGACCTGGTCGTGGGGCGGCTGCGGGAGCGCTACGGCTGGAACTGACCGCCGGCCGGGGAGGGGCGGCAGCGGCGCGGCCTGGCGCTCGTGCGGGTGCGCCCGTGTGGTGCATACGGGGCATGCTGGACGCCGTGACGGCATGGGCGCGATCGGTTCAGGGCGCGCAGGGGCACCCTTGTGCGAACTCCCGGTAAGGGTTTGGGTGGGAAGGAAGCACCCGAAGAGGAGGCCCAGCATGCCCCCGGACACTCTCGGTCAGCACGGCCCGCCCGTCGACGCGGCGCCGCTCGGTGAGGAAGAGGCGGAGGATCTGCTCCGCGGCATATGTTTCAAGACCGGGCCGCCCCGGACGGTCGGTGTGGAGCTGGAATGGCTCATCCACGACCGTGAACATCCCGAGGACGCCGTCTCCCCCGACCGGCTCCGCGCCGCGGCCGACGCCGTCCGCGCCACCCCGCTGGACGCCGCCCTGACCTTCGAACCGGGGGGCCAGCTGGAGCTCAGCTCCCAGCCGGCGGAGTCCATGATGGCGTGCGTCGACGCCACGGCCGCCGATCTGACGTCCGTACGCGACACGCTCGACCGGGCCGGGCTGACCCTGGCCGGCCTGGGCGTGGACCCGTGGCATCCGCCGCGCCGGCTGCTCCGGGAGCCACGCTACGACGCCATGGAGGCGGCGCTGGACCGCTCGGGCACCGATGGCCGCGCCATGATGTGCACCTCCGCGTCCGTCCAGGTCTGCCTGGACGCCGGTGAGGAGGAGCCGGGTCCCCTCGGCTACGGGCGGCGCTGGCAGCTCGGGCATCTGCTGGGCGCGGTCCTGGTCGCCGCGTTCGCCAATTCGCCGTACCGGGAGGGCCGGCGGACCGGCTGGCGGTCGACGCGGCAGTCGCTGTGGGCGGGTCTCGATCCGGCCAGGACGCTCGCGCCGCAGGGCCGTCTCGCGCCCCGGGACGCCTGGACCACGCATGTGCTCGCCACGCCGGTGATGTGCGTCAGGAACGAGGACGGCCCCTGGGCCGTACCCGAGGGTCTGACGTTCCGGGACTGGATCCGCGGCGGTGGGCCGAGGCCGCCGGTGCGGGCCGATCTCGACTATCACCTCACCACGCTGTTCCCACCGATGCGCCCGCGCGGGCACCTGGAACTGCGCATGATCGACGCCCAGTCCGGCACCGACGGCTGGCTCGTACCACTGGCCGTCACCACCGCTCTGTTCGACGACCCGGAGGCAACGGAGACCGTGTACCGCACCGTGAAGCCTCTGGCCGAGACCGCGGGGCTGCCGGCCGCGCCCCGCAACCCGCTCTGGACGGCCGCCGCCCGTGACGGCCTCAGCGATCCGGAGCTGGCGGCCGCGGCGCTCGCCTGCTTCACGGCTGCGCTGGAGGCGCTGCCGAGGATCGGGGCGAGCGACCACGTCATCAGGACGGTTGCCGCCTTCCATGACCGCTATGTGGCCCGGGGCCGATGTCCGGCCGACGATTTCCCCGACCCGGCGCAGGTCCCGTACGGAAAGGGCTTGGTCCGATGACTGACACCTCCGCTCCGCACCCCGGCGGGGAACTCGACGCGGAGACGCTCCGCGAGCGGGCCCTGGCCGCGCTTCTCACCGCCCGGGAGCGCACCGCGCTGCTCACCGACAGCGTCGACGATCACGATCTCACCGCGCAGCACTCCCCCCTGATGTCGCCCCTGGTCTGGGACCTGGCGCACATCGGGAACCAGGAGGAGCTGTGGCTGCTGCGGGCCGTGGGCGGCCGCGAGGCGATGCGCCCCGAGATCGACGGGCTGTACGACGCCTTCGAGCACCCCCGGGCCAGCCGGCCCTCACTGCCCCTGCTGGCACCCGCCGAGGCGCGTGTGTACGCCGCCGATGTGCGCGGCAGGGCACTGGACATCCTCGGTGCCGCTCCGCTGCACGGCGGGGGCCGGCCACTGGAGCGGGCAGGGTTCGCCTTCGGCATGGTCGCCCAGCACGAACAGCAGCACGACGAAACGATGTTGATCACTCATCAGCTCCGCTCGGGGCCGGCGGTGCTCAGCGCCCCCGAGCCTCCGGAGCCCGCCGGTCCGGTGACGCTGCCCTCCGAAGTCCTGGTCCCCGGAGGTCCGTTCACCATGGGCACCTCCACCGAGCCCTGGGCCCTGGACAACGAGCGTCCTGCGCACCGACGCGAGGTGGCCGCGTTCCACATCGACACCGCCCCGGTCACCTGCGGTGCCTACCGGCGTTTCATCGAGGACGGCGGGTACACCGAGGAGCGCTGGTGGGCCCCCGAGGGCTGGGCGATGGTGCGTGAACACGAACTGACCGCTCCCCTGTTCTGGCACCGTGACTCCGGGCAGTGGCTGCGGCGGCGCTTCGGTGTGACCGAGGCCGTGCGGGCGGACGAACCGGTGCTCCACGTCAGCTGGTACGAGGCGGACGCGTACGCCCGCTGGGCGGGCCGGCGTCTGCCGACCGAGCCGGAGTGGGAGAAGGCCGCCCGGCACGACCCCGCCTCGGGGCGTTCGCTGCGCTACCCGTGGGGCGATGAGGACCCGACACCCGAGCGGGCCAATCTGGGCCAGCGCCATCTGCGGCCCGCGGCGGCCGGGGCGTACCCGGGCGGCCGGTCGCCTGCGGGCGCGGGCCAGCTGATCGGGGACGTGTGGGAGTGGACGTCGAGCGACTTCCTGCCCTACCCGGGCTTCGCCGCGTTCCCGTACCGCGAGTACTCGGAGGTGTTCTTCGGGCCGGGGCACAAGGTGCTGCGCGGTGGTTCGTTCGCCGTCGACCCGGTGGCCTGCCGGGGCACGTTCCGCAACTGGGACCTTCCCGTACGGCGCCAGATCTTCTCCGGTTTCCGTACGGCGAGGGACGCCTGATGTGCCGTCATATCGCTTATGTGGGGCCCTCGGTGGCGCTGGGCGAGGTACTCTCCTCGCCCTCCCACGGGCTGGTGCGCCAGTCCTGGGAGCCACGGCGTCAGCGGTCGGGCACCGTCAACGCCGACGGGTTCGGTGTCGGCTGGTACGCGGACGGGGACCCGGCGCCCGGCCGCTACCGCCGCGCGGGACCGGTATGGGGCGACGAGACCTTCGCCGATCTGACCCGGGTGGTGCGCAGCACGGCGCTGCTCGCCGCGGTCCGTGACGCGACGTTCGCCGGGGCGGACGGGGAGGCCGCCGCGGCTCCCTTCGCCGATGGGCGGCTGCTGTTCAGCCACAACGGCGCGGTGCGGGGCTGGCCGGGCTCGCTGGCGTCGCTGGCCGGGGAGCTGCCACCCGAGAGGCTGCTGGCCCTGGCGGCACGGAGCGATTCGGCGCTCATCTGGGCGCTGGTGCTCCACCGGGTGGGGCAGGGTGACGAGACAGCGCGGGCGATCGTCGACACGGTGCGTGACATCGGCTCCGCCGCCCCCGGTTCACGCCTCAACCTGCTGCTCACCGACGGCTCCAGGATCGTGGCGACCACCTGGGGCGACTCCCTCTGGTATCTCCACGAGGCGGGCCGCCGCACGGTGGTGGCCTCGGAGCCGTACGACGAAGATCCGCACTGGCGCGAGGTCGCCGACCGCACTCTGCTGACCGCGACGCGCGACGATGTCCTGCTGACCCCGCTCAAGGAGCCCACCGCGTGAGTCCCTTCCTGCTGACCCGCACCCTGCCCGCGGACGCGACGGACGCGGCGCTGCGCGCCGATGTGCTCGGCGGTCTGACGCGGCGCCCGAAGACGCTGCCGCCCAAGTGGTTCTACGACGCGCGCGGCAGTGATCTGTTCGAGGAGATCACCCGGCTGGACGAGTACTACCCGACGCGTGCCGAGCGGGAGATCCTGATCGCCCGCGCCGGGGAGATCGCCGCGGCGTCCGGGGCACGGACCCTGATCGAGCTGGGGTCGGGCTCGTCGGACAAGACGAGGCATCTGCTGGAAGCGCTGCCGGCGCTGGACACGTATGTGCCGGTCGATGTCAGTGAGAGCGCGCTCTCGGGTGCGGCCGACGCGCTGCTCGCCGAGCGTCCCGAGCTCTCCGTGCACGCGCTCGTCGCGGACTTCACGCATGTCCTGGAGCTGCCCGAGAGCCCCGGGCCGCGACTGGTGGTGTTCCTCGGCGGGACGCTGGGCAATCTGCTCCCGGCGGAGCGCGCGGAGTTCCTGCGGTCGGTACGCGCGCGGCTCGCGCCGGGTGACGGGCTGCTACTGGGCACCGACCTGGTCAAGGACGAGGCGACCCTCGTCGCGGCGTACGACGACGCTGCGGGGGTGACGGCCGCGTTCAACAAGAACGTGCTGGCCGTGGTGAACCGCGAGCTGGGGGCGGACTTCCCGCCCGACGACTTCGCTCATGTGGCGCTGTGGGATCCGGACAACGAGTGGATCGAGATGCGGCTGCGTGCCCGCCGGGCGCTGACGGTCAAGATCCGGGAGCTGGATCTGGTGGTGCAGTTCGACGAGGGTGAGGAACTGCGCACGGAGATCTCGGCGAAGTTCCGTGAGGACAGGGTGCGCGACGAGCTGGCGGCGGCGGGCCTGCGGCTGGATCAGTGGTGGACGGACGAGGCGGGCAGGTTCGCGCTGTCGCTGGCGACGGCGGACTGAGCCGCCCGTGCCAGGTCCCGCCGTCCGGTCCCACCGCCGGCCCGGGCGGCGGGGACGGCGGGGACGGCGGGGACCTGAGGCAGGACATGGATCTCGGCGGTGAGCCCCGCGGCGGTCACCACGCGCCACAGCGAGGCGGCCAGCGGGTCGTCCCCGACGAACGCGGCGGCCCCCGCCGCGTTCGTCGTCGCCGTGCGGTAACGGATGCGGACCGGGCGGACGGCGGAGCCGGCGTCGATCGCCGCCTGGAAGGCGGCGGCCCGGAACCGGCCGCCGCCGCTCCGGCCGCACCAGGTGCTGCCCTGCGGGAACACCGCGACCCGTGACCCGGACGCCAGTGCCCCGGCGAGGGCCCGCACCGCGTCCGGCAGGGCCCGCAGGCGGTCCCGCTCGATGAACAGGGTGCCGCCCAGGGCGGCGAGCGGCCCGAGCAGCGGCCAGGTCCGTATCTCGCTCTTGGCGACCATCCGGGCGGGGAACACGCCGGCCACGAGCGGGATGTCCAGCCACGAGACGTGGTTGGCGACGACGAGCTCTCCCGCCGTGGGCCGGGCCCGGCCCACGGGGAGCCCGGTGACCCGTACCCGTACGCCGAAGGCCCGCACCACCGCGCGGGCCCACCGGCGGATCAGCCGGTCGCGCCAGGCCGGCGCCAGGAGCAGCACCGCCGGCACGCTCAGCACCCCGAGGAGGGTGAGGGAGCACCCGGCCAGGAGCAGGGCGACGGCGTGCGGTGTCGCGCGTCGGGCGCCCTCGTGGTGTGCGCAGTCGCGCGGGGTGCAGGGGGCGAGGGGCAGCCAGGCGCTCATCGCAGCGGGGCCAGGGAAAGGAAGTGGCGCAGATAGCGCGGGTCCGTGCGGTGCATCGGGAGCAGGACGTAGAGGTCGGCGACGTCGAAGTCCGGGTCGTGGGCGGGCGCTCCGCAGACCCAGGCGCCGAGGCGGAGATAGCCGCGCAGCAGCGGCGGCAGTCCGGCGCGGCCGCCCGCCCCGCCGCCGGGGTGTCCGGAGGTGTCCCAGAGGCGGTGGGGGGTGACCCAGTACTCCTCGGGGGCGAGGTTGTGGGTCCGCACGGTGTCCCAGCTCCTGGCGGCCAGTGCTCCTCCGTCGGCCAGGGGTATGGAGCAGCAGCCGGCCAGCCAGCTGTGGCCGGTGCGCTCCATGTAGCGGGCCAGGCCCGCCCAGATCAGCGCGATGACGGCACCGTCCCGGTGGGCGGGGTGGACGCAGGACCTGCCCACCTCGACGAGGTCGTCGCGGATCGGGCCGAGCCGGCCGAGGTCGAACTCGCCCTCCGCGTAGAGGCCGCCCGCGAGCCTGGCTCCCTCGGGCGGCAGCAGCCGGTAGGTGGCGACCACCTCCGCCGTGGCCACCTCGCGCACCAGCAGGTGGTCGCAGTACGCGTCGAAGGCGTCGCTGTCCAGACCGGGTTCGGTGCTGTCGAGCCGGGCGCCGAGCTCGCCGGCGAACACGAGGTGCCGCAGGCGCTGAGCGGCACGTACGTCGTCCTCGCAGGTGGCCAGGGAGACCCGGTAGCCCGAGGGGGCGTCGGCGGTGGCCGGACGCCGATCGGGCACGTCGGCGGGGGTGAGGGGTGCGGGGGCTGAGGAGGTGAGCGGCAGCACGGTCATGGCGGTCTCCGGGGGACGGATCAGCGGGGGCCGGCTGCCGCCGCGGGGGTGCGACGGCCCGGCCCCCTACTTCTTCCGTGACCGGCTGGATTCGACATGACCGCCGTGGAGCGAGGGGATGTGCGACGGCTGAATCCCCCGGGTCGCCGGACCTCGACCGGTGCCGGACAGCCGCTCCGTCAGCCGCTCCGTCAGCCGCTCCGTCAGCCGTTCCGTTCAGCCGGTGATCAGCTTGGAGGTGATGCTGTCGGACGCCTTCCTGGCCTCCTCCGCCGGATCTCCGCCCTCCAGCACCGCCGTCATGTACGGCTTGATGGGGTTGTCCTCCTCGACGGCCGGCCAGTAGGGCGAGTTGGGGGTGGCGCGGCCCTCGGTGGCGCCCCGCGCCATCGCCGCGGTCCCTTCCTGGCCTTCGACGGCCTTCGCGAGGGCGGGCTTGTTCGGTACGTAGCTCATGGCGCGGGCGAGTTCGGTCTGCCACTTCTCCCCCGCGAGTGCCTTCACCACGTCGATGCCCTCGCTCCGCCGGTCGGCGCCCTCGGGCACGATCAGGTCGGATCCTCCGGTGAAGACGGCGCCGGGCTTCTTCGCGCTCTTGCCGGGGATGGGGAAGTAGCCGAGTTTCCCCTTGAGTTCGGGGTTCTGCTGTTCGATGAGTGCGGCGCTGCCGGGCACGGCGATGATCTGGGCGACGTTCCCCTCGGCGAACACGTCGGTCTCCGGGGGCGTCTGCTCGTCGGCGTCCTTGGGGCCCGCACCGAGCGCCTGGAGCGTCTTGTAGAAGTCCATGCCGCGCAGTGCGGCCGGCGAGTCCAGCGCGCCCTCCCAGTCGCCGCCGCCCTCGTCGGCGAGCTCACCGCCCTCGTCCCAGATGAACCCGGCGAGTACGTACCAGTTCTGCCCGGCGAGGTAGATGCCCTGCCGGCCCGCTGTGTTCAGCCGCTCACTGATGTCCGCCCATTCCTCACGGGTCCTGGGGGGTTCGGTGATCCCCGCCTCCTCGAAGAGGTCCTTGTTGTAGATCACGACGCGGTTGGCCGCGTACCAGGGGATTCCGTACTGTCCGCCGTTGACCTTGCCCGGGTCGGCGAGCCCCGGCAGCCAGTCGGCCCCGCCCAGGTCACGTATCGACTCCAGGGTGAGATCGCGCAGCTTGCCACTCTGGGCGTACTGGGCGACCTGGGTGTTGCCGACCTCGATGACGTCGGGTGCGTCATCGGCCTCGAGCGCTTCGAGCACCTTCGGGCCGATGCCTCCCCACTCCTGGAGAGCGAACTCCAGTTCGATCGTAGGGTGCTCGGACTCGTACGACTCCTTGAAGCGGTCGAGGAAGTCCGCGGAGGCACTGCCCTTCATCAGCCACACCGTCACCGTGCTGCCGCCCGCGCCCGTGCCGGGCAGGTAGCCGCAGCCGCAGCCGCTCAGCGTGACGACGGAAACGAGCGCTACGGCTCCGGCCAGTTTGCGGATCTTCACGAGGTCACCTTCTGCGGAACGGCACAACGACATGACAGGACCCGGATGGGGGGACTGCGGGCGGCGCTCGCACGGGCGTATGGAGCGGAGTTTGGTATGGACCAATGAGCTGGTCAAGCCCCGCCGACCGTGAATCGCGAGAGCGGACACCTCGCGCGCCACCACGGAGTGAGGCACCGTGGAATCACGAAAGGAGACATTAGATGTCTAATCACACCTACCGGGTCACCGAGATCGTAGGAACCTCCGAGGAGGGCCTGGACGCGGCGATCCGGAACGGCGTCGCAAGAGCCTCCGAAACGTTGCACAATCTCGACTGGTTCGAGATGACGCAGGTCCGGGGCCATATCGAGGACGGTCGCATCGCCCACTACCAGGTAGGACTCAAGGTCGGCTTCCGGCTCGACGAGGGCGCCTGACCCGCCCGAACGATCCTGTCAGGTACGTCCCTCGCGCTCCTGCGCGTCCTTCAGTGAGGGCGAGGCCACGGCCCATCGGGCGCGGACGACCGTGAACCCGGCCTTCTCGGCCGCGTCGCACACCAGCTCGTCGTCGTCGACGAGCACGCGCACGTCGCGCTCCCGGCCCAGTCGTTCAAGAATCTCCAGCTTGGTACGGCGGGCCGGCCGCCGGTCGGCATCGCGCCGCATGTGCACACTGCCCCTCGGCAGACCCTGCCGCTCCAGCCAGGCCAGGGTGTCCCTGCGGCACCTCTCGGGCCTGCCGGTCAGATAGACGACCTCGCACTCATCGGCGCTCGCCAGGGCCAGGCTCACGCCCTCCGCCAGCGGAGGATCGTGGGGTGCGGCCGAGAAGAAACCGTTCCAGTCCCGCCGCGAACCCTCGAGGAAGTGCTGCCGGTGGCCGCTGTCGGCGAGTGTGCCGTCAAGGTCGAATACGGCCAGCGGCCGGGTGTCGTCACTCACGGCACCCAGCTTAGAGAACCCTGAGGTCGCTGCGGGGCGTTCAGCGCCCCAGCTGCGATCTCCTGGGCCCGCTTCGTGGACGTACCGCGCCACCCCGGCACCGGACGGGAGGTCCGCACGGGACACGGCGCTCGAGATGCAGACGGGCCCCGCCGCTGTTTCGCTGAAGGGGTCCGCTCCCCCACAGATCCAGGAGTGATCATGAGCGTTGCAGGTGAGTCAGGCGGCCGTGCCCAGCAGCTGCGTGCCAAGGCCCAGGAACTCAACGAGGCCGCGGAGCGCGCCACCGATCCGGAGCAGCGCCGGCGCCTGCAGGACAAGGCCCGCCGTCTGCGGGAGCAGGGCGAGCAGGAGAGCTCCATGACGGACCGCGGCATGGACCCGATGGTGTAGGTCCGCCCCCCGCGCTGCCGGTGGTGCTTCCGCGTGCGGGAGGATCACCGGCAGAAGCATGCCCCCGCCACCGATCCCCACGGAGCCGTACGCCGATGTCCACCCCTCATGATCCGTACGTCCGGGTACGCGGCGCGCGTGAGCACAATCTGCGCGACGTGGACGTCGACATTCCACGCGACAGCCTCGTGGTCTTCACCGGGGTCTCGGGCTCGGGGAAGTCCTCCCTGGCGTTCGGGACCGTCTACGCGGAGGCCCAGCGCCGGTACTTCGAGTCCGTCGCCCCGTACGCCCGGCGGCTGATCCACCAGGTCGGCGCGCCCGACGTCGGGGAGATCACCGGCCTGCCGCCCGCCGTGTCCCTGGAACAGCGGCGCTCGGCGCCCGGGTCACGCTCCTCGGTGGGCACGGTCACCACGCTGTCCAACTCCCTGCGCATGCTCTTCTCGCGTGCCGGTGACTATCCGCCGGGCGCCGAACGCCTCGACTCGGACTCCTTCTCCCCGAACACGGCTGCCGGCGCGTGCCCCGAGTGCCACGGCCTGGGGCGGATCCACCGCACCACCGAGGAACTGCTCGTCCCCGACCCGTCGTTGTCCGTCCGGGAGGGAGCGATCGCCGCCTGGCCGGGAGCCTGGCAGGGCAAGAACCTGCGCGATGTGCTGGACGCACTCGGATACGACATCGAGCGGCCCTGGCGGGAGCTGGCGCCCGCGGACCGCGAGTGGATCCTGTTCACCGACGAGCAGCCGGTGGTGACGGTCCATCCGGTACGCGACGCGGGCCGCATCCAACGCCCTTACCAGGGTACGTACATGAGCGCGCGCCGCTATGTGATGCACACGTTCGCGGATTCCAGGAGCCGGGCGCTGCGTGCGAAGGCGGAGCGCTTCCTGACGAGCGCGCCGTGTCCGGTGTGCGGGGGCGGCCGGCTGCGGCCGGAGGCCATGGCGGTCACGTTCGCCGGCCGCACGATCGCCGACTTCGTCGCGCTGCCCCTCACCGCCCTCACCGAGGTGCTGCTGGACGCGGGCGGCGGGAGTGACACGGCCCGGGTGCTGACGGCGGACCTGCTGGCCAGGATCGGCCCGGTCACCGAGCTGGGGCTCGGCTATCTCAGCCTCGACCGTACGGCCCCGACGCTGTCCTCGGGTGAGTTGCAGCGGCTGCGGCTCGCCACCCAGCTGCGCTCAGGGCTGTTCGGCGTCGTCTACGTGCTGGACGAGCCGTCGGCCGGCCTCCACCCGGCCGACACGGAGGCACTGCTCGGTGTGCTGGGCAGGCTCAGGCAGGCCGGGAACTCGGTGTTCGTGGTGGAACACCAGATGGACGTGGTGCGGCAGGCCGACTGGCTGGTGGATGTGGGGCCACTGGCCGGCGAGCACGGAGGCCTGGTCCTGCACAGCGGTCCGCCGGCGGATCTCGCCGGGGTCGCCGGATCCGCCACGCGGCGCTTCCTCTTCGACGAGGACCCGGTGCCGGCGCGGGAGCCACGCACCCCGTCGGGGTGGATCACGCTGCGCGGGGTCGACCTGCACAATGTGCACGGCATCGACGCCGCGTTCCCTCTCGGTGTGCTGACGGCGGTCACGGGTGTGTCGGGTTCGGGCAAGTCGACCCTGGTCGGCCAGGTGCTGGCGGGGGTGCTGGCCGACCGGCGGACGGCGGAGACCGGGGAGGATCCTGCCGCGCCGGTGGTGCGGGGGTGCGCGTCGGCGGAGGGCCTGGACGCGGTGGACCGGCTCGTGCAGGTCGACCAGCGGCCCATCGGCCGTACGCCCCGGTCCAACCTGGCCACCTACACCGGGCTGTTCGACGTCGTGCGGAAGCTGTTCGCGGAGACGGAGACCGCGCGCGAGCGGAAGTACCGGGCGGGCCGGTTCTCGTTCAATGTGGCGGGTGGGCGGTGCGAGACCTGTCAGGGCGAGGGGTTCGTCTCGGTCGAACTGCTCTTCCTGCCCAGTACGTACGCGCCCTGCCCGGACTGTCACGGCGCGCGCTACAACCCGCGGACGCTGGAGGTCACCCTGCGCGGTCTCACGATCGCCGAGGTGCTGGACCTGACCGTGGAGGCGGCGGCCGGCTTCCTCGCCGGGACTCCGGCGGCCGAGCGCAGTCTGCGGGCTCTGCTGGACGTGGGGCTCGGCTATCTGCGTCTGGGCCAGCCGGCGACGGAGCTCTCGGGCGGCGAGGCACAGCGGATCAAGCTCGCCACGGAGCTCCAGCGCGCCCGGCGCGGGCACACCCTCTATCTGCTGGACGAGCCGACGACGGGGCTGCATCCGGCCGATGTGGAGGTGCTGATGCGGCAGTTGCACGGTCTGGTGGACGCGGGGAGCACGGTGGTGGTCGTGGAGCACGACATGGCCGTGGTGGCCGGCGCGGACCACGTGATCGACCTGGGCCCCGGGGGCGGTGACCGCGGTGGCCGGATCGTTGCCACCGGCACACCACGGGAGGTCGCCCGCGCGGCGGGGAGCCGTACGGCCGCGTACCTGGCGAAGGCGTTGCGGACCGGCTGACTCCCCGCCGCCGGGTCAGCGGCGCACCGTGCGGTTGGCGCGCAGCCACTCCTTGTTCATCGCCGTGATCGACGGCAGCGGGATGCCCTTGGGGCAGGCCGTGGCGCACTCGCCGGCCAGCGTGCAGCCGCCGAACCCCTCGTCGTCCATGGTGGCGACCATGTCGAGCACCCTGGTCTCCCGCTCGGGCGCGCCCTGCGGGAGCACGTTGAGGTGGTTGATCTTGGCGGAGGTGAAGAGCATCGCCGAGCCGTTCGGGCAGGCGGCGACGCAGGCACCACAGCCGATGCACTCGGCGTGCTCGAAGGCCGAGTCGGCGTCCGGCTTGGGCACCGGAGTGGCGTGCGCGTCGGGTGCGGTGCCGGTGGGCGCCGAGATGTACCCGCCGGCCTGGATGATCCGGTCGAAGGACGAGCGGTCCACGACCAGGTCCTTGACGACCGGGAAGGCCGAGGCGCGCCACGGCTCGATGTCGATGGTGTCGCCGTCGTCGAAGGACCGCATGTGGAGCTGGCAGGTGGTGGTCCGCTCCGGGCCGTGGGCGTCGCCGTTGATGACGAGGCTGCACGCGCCGCAGATGCCCTCACGGCAGTCGTGGTCGAAGGCGACGGGCTCGTCCCCGCCGAGGATGAGCTCCTCGTTGAGGGTGTCGAGCATCTCCAGGAACGACATGTCCCGCGAGATGCCGTCGACTTCGTAGGTGGCCATGGCACCGGGCGCCTCGGCGTTCTGCTGGCGCCAGACGCGCAGGGTGAGCTTCATGCGTAGCTCCGCTGGGTGGGGTGGACGTACTCGAAGACGAGGTCTTCCTTGTGCAGGACGGGGGCGTCGCCGGTGGCGCTGAACTCCCAGGCCGCCGCGTAGGAGAACTCCTCGTCGCGGCGGGCGGCCTCGCCCTCGGGGGTCTGGGACTCCTCACGGAAGTGGCCGCCGCAGGACTCGGCGCGGTGCAAGGCATCGAGGCACATGAGCTCGGCGAGCTCCAGGTAGTCGACGACGCGGTTGGCCTTCTCCAGCGACTGGTTGAACTGTTCGCCGGTTCCGGGAACCTTGATGCGCCGCCAGAACTCCGCCCGGATGCGCGGGATCCGGTCGAGGGCCTTGCGCAGCCCCTCCTCGGTGCGGGCCATCCCGCAGAACTCCCACATGAGTTCGCCGATCTCCCGGTGGAAGGAGTCCGGGGTCCGGTCGCCGTCGACCGCGAGGAGGAGGTTGAGCCGGTCCTCGGTGTCGGCGAGCACCTCGGTGACCGCCGGGTGGCCGGCGTCGATCTCCTCGCTGTGCGGGTTGCGGGCCAGGTAGTCGTTGATGGTCGACGGCAGGACGAAGTAGCCGTCGGCGAGGCCCTGCATCAGCGCGGAGGCACCGAGGCGGTTGGCGCCGTGGTCGGAGAAGTTGGCCTCGCCCACGGCGAAGAGGCCGGGGATCGTGGTCTGCAGGTCGTAGTCGACCCAGAGGCCGCCCATCGTGTAGTGCACGGCGGGGTAGATGCGCATCGGCGTCTCGTACGGGTTCTCCGCGGTGATCCGGGCGTACATGTCGAAGAGGTTGCCGTACTTCTCCTCGACCGCCCTGCGGCCCATGCGTGCGATGGCCTCGGCGAAGTCGAGGTAGACGCCCTGGCCGCCGGGGCCGACGCCGCGCCCCTCGTCGCAGACGTTCTTCGCGGCGCGCGAGGCGATGTCGCGGGGCACGAGGTTGCCGAAGGCCGGGTAGATCCGCTCCAGGTAGTAGTCCCGCTCGTCCTCCGGGATCTGGTTGGCGGGGCGGTCGTCGCCCTTGGCCTTCGGGACCCAGATGCGTCCGTCGTTGCGCAGCGACTCGCTCATCAGGGTGAGCTTCGACTGGTGGTCGCCGGTGCGCGGGATGCAGGTGGGGTGGATCTGGGTGAAGCAGGGGTTCGCGAAGTAGGCGCCTCGGCGGTGGGCGCGCCAGATGGCGGTGGCGTTGGAGTTCATGGCGTTCGTCGACAGGTAGAAGACGTTGCCGTAGCCACCGCTGGCAAGGACGACCGCGTCGGCGAAGTAGGTGTCGGTCTTCCCGGTGACGAGGTCGCGGGCCACGATGCCGCGGGCCTTGCCGTCGACGACGATCAGGTCGAGCATCTCGGTGCGGGAGTGCAGTTCGACGTTGCCTGCGGCGATCTGGCAGGAGAGCGCCTGGTAGGCGCCGAGGAGCAGTTGCTGCCCCGTCTGGCCGCGGGCGTAGAAGGTGCGGGAGACCTGGACGCCGCCGAAGGAGCGGTTGTCGAGGAGGCCTCCGTACTCGCGGGCGAAGGGGACGCCCTGGGCGACGCACTGGTCGATGATCTCCACCGAGATCTCGGCCAGCCGGTGGACGTTGGACTCCCGGGCGCGGAAGTCCCCGCCCTTGACGGTGTCGTAGAAGAGGCGGTGTACGGAGTCGCCGTCGTTGCGGTAGTTCTTGGCCGCGTTGATGCCGCCCTGCGCTGCGACGGAGTGGGCACGCCTGGGCGAGTCCTGGAAGCAGAACTGGACGACGTGGTAGCCCTGTTCGGCGAGGGTCGCACCGGCCGAGCCGCCCGCGAGGCCGGTACCGACGACGATGACGGTGTGCTTGCGTCGGTTGGCCGGGTTGACGAGCTTCGCCTCGAAGCGGCGGGTGTCCCAGCGGTCGGCGACGGGGCCCTCGGGCGCCTTGGTGTCGACGACGGGCTCGCCGGTGCGGTAGTTCGTGTAGTCGCTCATGTCAGCTCACCACTCCGGTCATCACGGCGACGGGCACGGAGACGAAACCCGCCGTCAGTACCACTGCGAAGACATTGGCGAGGGTCTTCAGGACACGGTCACGGGTCGCGCTGCCCACGCCGAGGGTCTGCGCCGCGCTCCAGAATCCGTGCTGGACGTGCAGGCCGAGGGCGAGTACGGCGACGATGTAGATGACGTTGCCGTACCAGGTCGAGAAGGTGTCGAGGACGTTCTGATAGGGGTGTCCGGGCTGGAATCCGCTGTGCACGGTGCCGGTCGTGAGGTCCAGGATGTGCCAGACGATGAACAGCGCGAGAATGACGCCGCCGTAGCGCATGGTGCGCGTGGCGTAGCTGGAGCGCGCCTTCTTGTGGACGTACGCCGTCGGGCGTGCCCTGAGGTCGCGCCGGCTCAGCTGGTACGCCGAGACCGCGTGCAGGACGACGGCCACGACGAGCACCACGCGGATGATCCACAGCGCCCACTCGTAGTGCAGGAAGGGCTCGCCGAGGGTCCTGAGCCAGTGCGCGTAGTGGTTGAACTCGCCGGATCCGAAGAAGATCTTCAGATTGCCCAGCATGTGGACCGCCAGATAACCGAGCATGATCAGGCCGCTCACAGCCATGATCGTCTTCTTGCCGACGGACGAGTCCCAGAGCGTACGCGTCATGGACGGCCGTCGGTCCGTCCGCGTTGCCAATGCCATGGACACGACGCTAGGCCGAAGGGCATCATCAGTCCAAGACATGAAATGACTCATCTCCATAGGCCTGAGCTATGGACTTCGCTATCCTCGGCCGTATGCACTTCCAGCAGCTCGCCTACTTCGTGGCCGTGGCCGAGGCCAGGCACTTCACCCGGGCCGCCGAGGAGGTGCATGTGTCACAGCCCTCCCTCTCCCAGCAGATCAAGGCCCTGGAGAACGAGCTGGGCGCCGAGCTCTTCAGCCGGGCCCGCGGCAACATCGCGCTGACCGACGCGGGTGAGGCACTGCTGCCGCTCGCCCGCAGGATCCTGGCGGACGCGGACACCGCGCGGCACGAGGTGCAGGAACTCGTACAGCTGCGCCGGGGGCGGATCAGGCTCGGCGCCACCCCCAGCGTCTGCACGGGCCTGCTGCCCGAGGTGCTGCGCGCCTTCCACGGCACGCACCCGGGGATCCAGCTCCTGATCGAGGAGGGCGGTTCCCACGACCTCGTACGGCAGCTGGCACGGGGCGCCCTGGATCTCGCACTGCTCGTGCTGCCGCTGCCCGCGGCCTCGCCGGCGCTCACCACGGTGGAGCTGCTCCACGAGGACCTGGTGGTGGTGTCGTCGGCATCCCGGCCCGCGCCGGGACGGAGGGGATCCGTGCACGTGGCCGACCTGGAGAACGAACCCCTTGTGATGTTCCGGCACGGCTACGACCTGAGGGAGCTGACCGTCGCCGCGTGCCGGGCCGAGGGCTTCGAGCCGTCGTTCACGGTGGAGGGCGGCGAGATGGACGCGGTGCTCGGCTTCGTACGGGCGGGGCTGGGGATCGCCGTCGTGCCCCACATGGTCGCCGTGCGGGCAGGCCAGGGCCTGCGGACGACACCGCTGGCATCACCGGGTCTGCGGCGCACCATCGCGCTGGCGCACCGCAGCGACGTCGAGCCGCCGCGGGCTGCGCGCGAGCTCCAGCGGATGCTCCTGGGCGCGGGGCCGCCCGTCGCGTCCTCGGCCACCGCCGGCGGGCCGGGCCCGGGCGGCGGCTGAGGACGGGGCGTCAGACCGCGTCCGCCAGCAGCAGCGAGTGGATCCGGTCCGGGGCGCCCGGACGCGCGTAGTACCAGCCCTGAGCGGTGTCGCAGCCGATCTTCCGCAACTGTTCGGCCTGGGCACCCGTCTCGACCCCCTCCACCGTGACCGCGAGGTCCAGGCTGTGGGCGAGCGACACGATGCCTTCGACGATCTTCAGGTCGACCGGGTCGGCCGGATGCTGCTGCATTCCCTGGGTGAAGGAACGATCCAGCTTGAGGATGCTCACCGGCAGCCGGCGCAGGTTCGCCAGATTCGAGTAGCCGGTGCCGAAGTCGTCGAGCGCGATGTCGACGCCCATCTCCGCCAGCTGGCGCAGCGGCTTGAGCAGGTCGTCGTCCGCCCCGATCAGGGCGGACTCGGTGACCTCCAGACAGAGGGCGCCGGTCTCCAGGCCGGAGCGCTCCAGCACGTCCACGATCTCGGCGACCAGCCTCGGGTGGTGCAGCTGGGTCGGCGAGAGGTTGACGTTGATCCGCAGGGGCCCGCCGTCGGTGTGACGTTCCTGCCAGAAGTTCGCCTGCTTGACGGACTCCTCCAGGACCCAGCGGCCGAGCGGAATGATGAGCCCGGTGTGCTCGGCCAGCGGGATGAACCGGTCCGGGCCCAGCACACCGTGCTGCGGATGGCACCAGCGCACCAACGCCTCGGCACCGTGCACGCTGCCGTCCCCGAGGTGCACCAGCGGCTGGTACTCGATGAAGAACTCGCCGCGGTCCAGGGCCGCCGGCAGCGCCGTGGTCAGCCCGTGCCGGGTGATGGCGCGGGCGTCGGCCTCGGCGTCGGCGAGCGCGAAACGGTTCCCGCCGGCCGCCTTGGCCCGGTACATCGTGATGTCGGCGCTGCGGAGCACCTCGGCCGCGGTGCGTTCGCCCGACGGACCCTCGACGACGCCGATCGATCCCCGCACGGTCAGCTCCCGCCCGTCGAGGCGGACGGGCGTGGCCAGTGCCGAGAGGATGCGCCCGGCCAGCTCGTGCACCTCGTCCTGGGTGCGCGGTCCGGTCGTGAGCGCCACGAACTCGTCACCGCCGAGCCGCGCGACCATCTCGCCGGGAGCGGTCGCACAGCTCTGCAGCCGGTCGGCGATTTCGACCAGGAGACGGTCCCCAGCCGCGTGGCCCAGGCTGTCGTTGATCGCCTTGAAGCCGTCCAGGTCGAGATAGCAGAGCCCGAAGCGCATGGATTCCCTGGGCGCGAGGGCCTTCTCCAGACGCTCGAAGAACAGCGTCCGGTTGGGCAGCCCCGTGAGCGCGTCGTGGGTGGCCTCGTAACGCAGCCGCAGATTGAGCAGCCGCCGCTCGGTGGTGTCCTCCATGAGGGCCAGCTGATACTCCGGCCTGCCCTCCGTGTCGCGCAGCAGCGACACGGTGAGGTTGGTCCACAGGACCGTGCCGTCGTTGCGGTAGTACGCCTTCTCGACGCTGTAGTGCTCGCGCTCGCCCCGCACCAGCTCGTCGTAGTACTTCCATACGTGCGGCGAGTCCTCGGGGTGCACCCATTCGTTCACCTTGTGGCTGCGGACGTGGTTCTCCAGACCGCCGAACATCTGGGTGAGCGTGTCGTTGATCTCCAGGATGTTCCCTTCGAGGTCGGCGATGCTGATCCCGATGGCTGCGTCCCTGAAGACGGCGCGGAAGCGTGCCTCGGTGGCGTGCAGCGCCTGTTCGGCGTCCGAGCGGGCGGTGAGCGCCGAGCGGGCGATCGCCTCCTGCTCGGCCAGGGTCCGCTCACGCAGCGCCTGGGTGAACCCGCCGGCCAGGGCGTGCTGGATCCGCGCGGACCTGGCCCGGCTGTCCTCGGTCGACAGCTCGACCGGGCCGTTGCCGCCGCAGTAGAGGACCAGGTAGGAGTCGATGACACCGAGCGTGGAGCTCAGTGCGTCGGGATCCGTGCAGTGCGCGGCGACCAGCGAGGCTCCGACGCCGTGCGCGGGCGTCGCGTCGAAGATCCGGGTGTGCAGGATGTCGCTGAGCTCCCGGGCGAGCGGGAGCAGATGTTCCTCGAATTCGGCGCGGGACATGGAGGTGGCCGTGGACGGGAAGATCGCCCGGCTCCAGATGGTGGCGAATCTCCGGAGCCGGCCCTCGGGACCGTCGGGTTCCGAGTCCGGCGCGCCTGACGGCTGGGCGGGAATACTCACGCCTTGCGCCCAACCCCGGCGAAGCCCGAGAAGGCGAACGGGTCTTCCTGTGCGAGCGTTCCCGAGGACTCGGGTCGCCACTCGGGCATGGCGACGAGCCCGGGGTCGACCATCTCGTATCCATCGAAGAAGCGGCTGATCTCCGCGGGTGAGCGCATGATCAGCGGATTGCGGATGGTGCGGTAGACACCGACCGTCCCGCCCGCCTCCTCCTGACTGAGCGGAATGCCCTCGTACGAGGCGTGGGTGAGGACCAGCAGGCTGCCGGGAGCCAGCGCGTCGCGCAGCTCGGCGACCGCCGCGTACGGGTCGTCGGCGTCCTCGATGAAGTGGAGCACCGCCACCAGGAGCAGCGCCACCGGCTTTGTCAGGTCGAGGAGTTCGTTGATCTGCGGGTTCGCCAGGATCTCCTGGGGCTTGCGCAGATCCGCCGCGGCGATGACCGCCCGGTCGTTGCCCTCGAGCACCGCCTGGCTGTGTGCGACGGCGACCGAGTCGTGATCGACGTAGACGACCCGCGCCTCGGGGTCGGCTGTCTGGGCGACTTCGTGGACATTGCCGAAGGTCGGTATGCCGGAGCCTATGTCCAGGAACTGATTGACGCCCGAAGTGGTGGCATAGTGCACGGCTCGCCGCATAAAGGCCCGATTGGCCTGCATGACCTTGGGCAGGCCCGGCATGAACTCCATCGCCTTGCGGGCCGCTTCCCTGTCCACCTCGAAATTGTGCGAACCGCCCAGATAGAAGTCGTACATGCGAGACACGCTCGGCACCGAGATGTCAATGCCTTGCGGTGCCCAGGCGGGACGCTCCATCGATGTCTCCAACAAGTCGCCACGGCGATCCGGCCATGTTCATGGTCAGTGTTGACCAGAGGCTACTGATCGACCGCCAAGAGAGCGAGTGGAAACGGAAATTAGAGATCCGTTATTGGTCACACACCGGAGGCATGTGCGGCCTCACCGTCGCTGCCTGTGCGCATTCGGCGACGCAACGGCATCACGAAGGGTCGTACGAGCGCAAATTGGAGTGCGTCCGCCTTCGCGCCGGCGGACCCGGGTGTCATGTGCCGCCGCCGTCCCGGCCGTTGGGCTCCGGGCCTCGCCTCTCCGGTGAATTGGTACGAAGCGTCCGGCGCCCGGATGTTCAACGGGCTTCCGGGAGAGTTCCGGCGGGCGCAAACGCGAATTGCCGAATGTCCCCTCCATCAGGCGAATCGACCCCTCGCCCCGCGTGTCCTGCGGTTCGGCGGAACATGCTCCCGGGCGTGTACGGATCACGCATATGGCGGCTGACAGCCGCCACCCTGCTCCTGCTGCTCGCCGTCCCCCTGCCGGCGGCGGCCGCGGACGACTGTGCGGTCGCCTCCATCGGCCAGGACGGCGGCTCGTCCGTCGCCGTGGGGGGCGAGGGGCGGTGCGGGGCGGTCATCGCGGAGCCCGAGCCGGAGCCTGCGCCACCACCGCCGCCTCCACCACCACCACCACCACCACCACCTCCGCCTCCACCACCACCGCCGCCTCCACCACCACCTCCGCCGCTCCCACCACCTCCACCGCCGCCCCCTCCTGCTCCCGCACCACCCGAGCCCGAGCCCAGCCCGACGCCCACTCCCTCACCTACGCCTACCGTCCGCCCCACACCCGAGGCCCCGGCCCGCGTCGCGCTGCCCTCCTACAGAAGGCCTGCCCGCAAGGAACCCAGGACCGGGCCGTCACTGGTCACGCTCACCCTTCTCATCACCGCGCCCGCCGTTTTCGCCGTGGCCGTGCTGCGGCCCCGCTCGTCCCGCTGACCGAAGAGGGGAACCCATGTCGGAATGGCTTGTTCTGACCATTGCGATGGCGTCGGCATGCGCTGTCGTCCTGACCACCGCCGTTCTCAGCAACCGCCGTATCCCGGAGGACGACGACCCGTCCGAGACCCCTGACGTCATCGAGTACATGACGATGATGATCGGCGTGGTGTACGCGATCGTGCTCGGCCTCGCCATCGCGGGCGTATGGGAGGGCCGTAGCGCCGCCCAGGAGTCGGTGCGTCTGGAGGCCCAGGCCCTGCACGAGGTGAGCGCACGTTCGGCCGTCTATCCGGCCGAGGTACGCGACCGCATCCGGGCCGACGTCGACGCGTACGTGGCTCACGTCATCGGCGACGAATGGAAGTCGATGACGGACCACCAGCGCCTCACCGACGAGGGCACCACGCTCCTGGACCAGGTGCGGGCCGACGTGACGGAGTACGAGCCACGGACGGACCACGAGGGGGAGGCGTACCAGCCGCTGGTGGACGAGGTGGCGGCCGTCGACGACGCACGGACGGCCCGCGCGCAGAACGCGGGCGCGACCATGCCGGGGGTCGTCTGGTTCGGTCTGATCACCGGGGCGGTGGTCACCGTCGGGCTGATCTTCACGCTCCAGATCCGCAGAACCTTCCGTGAACTGCTCCTGGCGGGCCTCTTCAGCGTGCTGATCGCCTTCCTCCTCTTCCTCATCTGGGACTTCGACGCCCCCTTCGGCCGGGGCATCTCGGCGACCACCGCTCCCTTCGTCCATCTGTTCCCGCATGCCACGGGTGGGTAGGAGCACTCCTCCCCGGGGCTCTCCCCCGGCCGGTGAGCCGGCCGGGGGACAAAGCTGCCCCATTCGCCTGACACCGATCGCGGGTGAAATGCGGCACTTCTACGGTTTCGAACATCGAGGTGCATTTTCACGCCTCGCGGAAATCCGTTCCGCGGCTGCTCCTCGGGACCCGGAGGATTCACCATGCGCGCGATACGTGTCGCACCCGTCGCCCTGCTGGGCGCCGCCGCCTGTGTTCTGATGGCACCGGCCGCGTCGGCCGATGTGCTGGGCGGCGGCCCGTCCACCTCGTTCACGCCGAGCATCACCCCGTCGAGCGTCGCGCCGGGGGGACGGGTGACGCTCGGGGCCACGGGATGCACCACCGATGCGACCGCGTTCTCGGGCGTGTTCGACACGGCCACCATCCCGAGCGGAAAGTCGGCCACGGCCACGGTCGACTGGGACGCCAAACGGGGTGCGTCCTACGAGGTGACCTTCCGCTGCGGCACCGCCACCAAGTCCGCCGATCTGACCATCACGAGCGGTGCCACCAGCTCCCCCACGAGCAGCCCCACCACGGCTCCCACGACCAGCTCCACGGCCTCACCCAGCGGTGTGCTGGGCGGTCTGGGCGGCAGCGTCGACACGATGGACCCCGCGGAGATCGCGGCGGGCTCCGCACTGGTGGCGGTCGCGTCGGCCGGTGCCTTCTACGTCCTGCGCAGGCGCCGTACCCACCGTCAGCACTGACAGCTCCTCACCGCACGCAGGCGGACGGCAGTCGCCCCGGGTCCTGATCCAGGACTCGGGGCGACGGGCGTATCGGGCCGGACGGGACGTTCGACGCGTCAGATCGCCGCATTGTTCATCCGACGACGACGGACGATGAAGACCGCTCCACCGATGGCCGCCGCCGCGACGAGGCCACCGCCGACCTGCGTCTCGACGGAGCTGGGACCCATCGAGCCGCCGAGGCCGCCCTGCGAGCCCCGCGAAGGAAGCACGGTGAAGCGTGCCGTCGCGACCGGGTCGCCCTGGTCACCACGGCCACCCTGGCCGCCGTTGCCGCCCTGACCGCCCTCGCCGCGCTGGTCCCCGTTGCCGCCCTGGCCGCCGTTGCCACCCTGGCCGCCGCCACCGTTGCCGCCGCCGAAGTTGTTGTCGCTGTCGTTGCACTTCACGGACAGGCTGTACTGACCGGGCGTCGCGTTGTTCCGGATGTGCGCGGTGGCGTAGCCGACCCGGCCCGGCGAGAGGTTCACCGTCGGGAAGGCGTTCGACCACACCTTTCCGCCGGAGTTGCCGCATCCCTCCGCGCTGACCTTCATCGTGGCGCCCTGGTGCACCGAGGACGGGTTGACCGTGACATTGGTCGGGACGTTGCTCGGGGTGCTGCCCGGCCCGCCTCCGGCGGCGGCCAGCGGGGCAGCGAGCCCGACCGCCGCGAACGCGGTTGCGGTCACCGCGAGAGTGCGTGAAGCACGCATCTTTGAACCTCCAGCGGGAAGCGCCCCGGAGTCCTGTCCTCCGGGAGTCGATGAGAACGCATCCCATGACGAACCCTCACCAGATACCGGAGGAGTCGCATTTCGGCACTGCTCCACCCCGGTGATCCGACACACCGTCAGCCGCGTACGAAACCTGACGGAGCCGCAGGTCACGGACCGTCAGAAGTTTTATCCGGTCATTACTCCGAAGTGAAGAAGTCGTCATGGGCGCACGATCGGCCGCCACCCGTTCGCTCGCCCCTGATCGCCGCCGCTCCGACCCGCGCCTAGCGTGACGATGTCGCGACGAAGGGAGAACCATGGGCCGGGACCAGTGGGGCGCCGGGCGGAGCAGACGCACACCGTGGGGCGCCATCGCCCTGGTGATGCTGACCGGACTCGCTCTCATGCGCAACGGCGTGGAGACGTCCCCCGGGCCGCCGCAACCGGCCGCAGCGGCCTCAGTCGCCGGGCCCCGGGACACCCCGGCGTCCGCCCCGGCCGACGGCGACCCGGTGCAACCGCTCGCGTACGCCCCCGCGGAGCGCATCCAGATTCCGTCGATCGACGTCGACGCGCCCGTCGTCGACGTGAACCTGGACCCGGCCGGCTGGATCGAGGCCCCGCCCGCCCAGGACCCGAACCTCGCCGGCTGGTACCAGAACGGCATCTCCCCCGGCGAGCGCGGCACCTCCGTGGTGGTCGGGCACGTCGACAACCTCGCCGGTCCCGCGGTCTTCTACGGACTGGGCTCTCTCGGCAAGGGGCAGCAGATCGAGGTGTCCCGCTACGACAACCGGGTCGCGGTGTTCGAGATCTACGGCATCGAGGTCTTCGCCAAGAACGACTTCCCCGGGCCCCGGGTGTACGGCGACACCGGTCACGCCGAACTCCGGGTCATCACCTGCGGCGGGGGGTACTCGAAGGCCAACGGCTACGACGGGAACGTCGTGGTCTTCGCCCGGCTGGTCGAGACGCGATAGCCGGCCGGGCGCCCTCCGTCAGCGGCGGTGCGGGACGGTGGGACGGTAGCCCCTCTCGATGAGCGCGGGCAGATACCGGCGCAGTGCGGCCACGCTCTGGGACCGGTTTCCGCCCGCGTCGTGCGACAGCACCACGACGCCGGGCGCCGCGCCCTTCTCGACCCGGCGGACGATGGTGTCGGTGCCCGGCGTGGTCCAGTCCGCCGTGTCGAGGGTCCAGGCCATGGGTTCCATGCCCATCGCGGCACCGATCTCGAAGGAATTGCGGTTCCAGGCGCCGTACGGAGCCCGGTACCAGAGCGGCGGGACGCCCAGCGTCTTCTCGATCACCTCGCTGGTGCTGCCCAGTTCATCGCGGATGGCGCCACGGGAGAGCTTCGGGATGAGGGGGTGCGACCAGGAGTGGTTGCCGACCACATGCCCGTCGTCGGCCATCTCCCGGAGCAGGCCACGGTTGTCGGCCGCCATCTCCCCGCAGACGAAGAACATCGCCCGGACGTCGTATCTGCGCAGCGTCGCGAGGATGTCGGGGGTGTACGCGGGGTCGGGGCCGTCGTCGAAGCTGAGCACCATGGCGTCGCTCCCCAGCTCGGGCAGCTCCTCGAAGGGCCGGGTGCGCACGGGCGGCGCGGCCGGCCGGAAGCGGGGCGGCGTGATCGCCGTCATGGGCCGCAGCCGGTAGGCGCCGGGGCTCGCCCGGGTGTGCGCCGGAGGTCCGGCGGCCGGGGCCGGTGGTTCACCGCCCGGGCGTGTGGGCGTCCCTGCCGGATCCGCCGCGATCGTGTGGACGGCAGTGGCGGCCCCCAGTGCGAGAGCGAGGCGCAGAAAGGTACGGCGTTCCGCCGGAATCTGATCATGTTTCATGACCAACTGCTCGCACGGAGCGACGCCACCGACTGCCGCCGACACCGGAGATGCCATGTTTTGCACCCGATGGATGGAGCCCTCGGGCGGGGAGCTGCCGGGCTCCCCGGAGGCGCCCGGAGGGCCGCAGCCGGCAGCGGCTACTCTCGGGGCCGTGACTGACCAGCAACACCACCGCTTCGAGCGTGGCACGGACGGCCCCAAGGTGATCGTCGCGGGCATCGACGGGTCCGAGTCCTCGATGCGGGCCGCGGCGTACGCGGCGGGCCTCGCCCGTCGGCAGAACGCCATGCTCGCCCTTGTCTACGTCCAGCCAGTGCTGTCGGCCGGAGCCGCCATGGGAGCTCCGGTCGCCGACACGACCAGTGAGGTCGCCGAGGGGTTGGTGACCGAGATCAGGACATCGGCCGAGCGGCTCAAGGACATATGGAATGTCCGGTGGGAGTTCCATACGTTCCACGGGGATCCGTACAACGGGCTCGTGACGGCGTCCGACGAACTGAAGGCGGACGCGGTGATCGTCGGCGCGTCCGAGTCCGCCGGGCACCGCTTCATCGGGTCGGTGGCTGTCCGGCTCGTGAAGGCGGGGCGCTGGCCGGTCACCGTCGTACCGTGACAGCCCGGGGTGTCACTTTCCGGCCACGAGTCCGTCCTTGGCCGCGCCGCGGCTGAGGACGACGGAGTGGATCCGGTCGCGGATCTCGCGCAGCCCGTCGCCGGTCTCCCCCGCCCGGCCTGACACCCCGGGGTCCAGGCTCACGACGCGACCGGCCTCGGGGTCGAACCACTGCGGAATGAATTCGGCCTTCTTGACGGCCCACCGCTGCCCCGGTTTCGCGGGCGGCTCGAAGGTGAAGCGGCCCATCGAGCTCTCGTTGCCGCGCGGGTCCTGCGCCCCCTCCTCGTTGACCATGGATCCGGCGACCTGGTCGCCCATGCCGTAGACGATCCAGGTGCCGTTGACCTTCTCGTACGCCTGGGGGACATGGGCGTGGGTGCCGATGATCAGGTCGATGTCGGGGCGGCCGCCGGTGCTCGACGCGGTGAGTTCGCGGCCGAGCCGGAGCTGGTCCTCGTCGGGGGCGTCCTGCCATTCGGTGCCCCAGTGCATGGAGACGACGACCACGTCGGCGCCCGCCTTGCGGGCCGCCCGGGCGTCCGCGACGATCCGGTCCTCGTCGATCAGGCGGACCGCCCAGGGCTGCCCGTCGGGCAGCGGAATGTCGTTGGTGCCGTAGGTGTAGGCGAGATGGGCGACCTTCGCCGCGTCCTTGCCCTTGCCCGCCCTGAGCAGGGTGGGGCGGGACGCCTCGTCGGCCGAGCGTGCGGATCCGGCGTGGGCCACACCGGCGCTGTCCAGCGCGTCGAGTGTGCGTCCGATCCCCTCGGCCCCGTCGTCCACGGTGTGGTTGGAGGCGGTGGAGCAGGAGTCGAAGCCGGTGGCGCGCAGCGCGCTCGCCACCTGGGGCGGTGACTTGAAGGACGGGTAGCCGGTGTAAGGGCCGCCGGCCTGGCCGTACACCGTCTCCATGTGACAGATGGCGAGATCCGCGCCCGAGACCGCAGGCGCGGCGCCCTTGAGCATCGGGCGGAAGTCGAAGCCCTGTCCGTCGGCGTCCGCTGCGGCCCGGGCGATGATCGAGTCGTGCGGCAGGATGTCGCCCGAGGCCAGCAGCGTGAAGCCACGGGACTCTTGCGCGCCCCCGGCGCCCGCGCCTCCCGCACCCCGCTCTCCCCCGAGGTGTCGGCCGGCGAAACCGGGGGTCAAGGACGGTCCGCCGCCGCAGGCCGTTGCGGTGGCGAGCAGCCCGGCGACGGCGACCGCCGCGCCCAGTCGGATGCGCTTGGTCATCTGCACGACTCCCAGTTCGGATGATTTCGGCCATCCGAATACACATATATTCATACCGACGAGTCAAGAACAAAAGCGACTAAGTACCTGAATCGGCCGTATCGCTCTCTGCCGACCGCTCACCGCACCACTCGCCGCTCCGTGCGACCGCTCGGCGCACACCTCGGTGCACCGGCTGTTCCCCCACGCCCCGATGCGTTCGTATACGCCAGGCGGGAGCGAGGCGTCAGGGGCCTCTTCGGGAAGGGACGTTCACGATGACCACTGCGACAACCGATGAGCGGGCCCTCGCCCAGCTCCAGCGGGAGCACGGGCCCGCGCTGTTCCACTTCCTGCTGGGACTGACGTTCGGCGACCGGCAGCGGGCGGAGGACCTGTTGCAGGAGACGCTCGTACGCGCCTGGCAGCACCCGGAGGCGTTCGACGCCCCCTACGACTCGATGCGCCCCTGGCTCTTCACCGTCGCGCGGCGCCTGGCCATCGACGCCCGCAGGTCACGTCAGGCCCGCCCGGCCGAGGTCAGCGACGCCGTGCTGGAGAGCGCCCCCGCCCAGGACGACACCGCGGACTCGGCGGTCCACGCCCTGGACGTGCGCGAGGCCGTGAGCGCGCTCAGCCCCGAACACCGGGCGGTGCTCGTGCAGATCTACTTCCGGGGGCTCAGTGTGGGCGAGACCGCGCAGGTGCTCGGCATACCCGCGGGCACCGTCAAGTCGCGCTCGTACTACGCGCTACGGCTGCTGAGCCGCAATCTGCCCGGTTATTCCAGCAGGTCGTCCATGTTGAGCAGGGCGAGCAGGGACACCGCCTCCGCGACCTCCACATAGTCCTCGGCGCATGCCTCGCACCTCTGGAGATGCCGGGCGACCGACCGGCACTCGTCCGCTTCCAGAGCATCGAGTACATAGGCGCCCAGCAGCTGCCGTACATGCGGGTCGTCGCCGCGGTCGGCGGTCATCGCACCTCGAATCTCCGGACGGTTCCTGCCCTTCTGCCCACGCGGGGCGCGCGTCCCCGGTTCAATGCTGCGTGTAGCCCGGTGCCGAGTCGAGAGAAGAGGCGAGACGGGATGCGTCCCGAACAACACGAGGGAGCCGGCGGGGGCAGGCTGCTGGTGCCGATGGCATGGATGTACTCGGAGTACATCGCGGACGAGGTCCTGGCGACCGGCGACCTGATGGAGCCGACGACCCTGGAGTACCGCGCGGGGCGCGACGCGCTCGCGCTGACGATCTTCCTCTCCGACGGGGCGGGCGCCGACGAGCTCCCCGCGGCGAGGGTGGACGAGCTGCGGCTGCTCACGGCCTACGGCGCGGCCTGGCGACGCTGGGTCTGCGCACGCCTCGATGCGCTGGAGCGGCCGACCACCCCTGCCCGGCTTCCGGATCCCGACCTCGCACTGGCGCGTGCCGCCTGGCGGTGGCTGGAGGAGACGGAGCTGCTGGCCGCGGACCTCGACGCGATCGGACCGCCCGCGTGGGAGCCGGTGGACGAGGAGACGTACGACGAGACGCCGCGTGACGAGGCGGCCGAGACACGGGTGTGGACGCCGGCGTGGCAGCTGGGGCTGCCGCTGGGCCATCTGGCCGTCCATCTGTACTGAGCGGCGTCCTGGCGGCCGGTCATGAACCGTGGACGCCCGCACGGTACTTGGGAAGCCGCACAGTGATCTTCATGCCCGCTCCGACGCCCGTCTCGATGACGAGGCCGTAGTCGTCCCCGTACACCTGGCGAAGCCGCTCGTCCACATTGAGCAGCCCTATGCCGGTGGAGGTGCCGCCCTCACCGCGCAGGATCTCCCGGAGGCGTTCGGGCTCCATCCCGGTTCCGTCGTCCTCGATGACGACCTCCGCCTCGGCGCCGGCGTCCAGCGCGCTGATCGTGATGCGGATCGGTGCGTCCGCCGGGGCGGCACCCAGAGGCCTGTCCGGGGTGACGGCGCCCTCCAGACCGTGTTTGACGGCGTTCTCGACCAGGGGCTGGAGGCAGAGGAACGGGAGCGAGACGGGAAGCACCTCGGGAGCGACCTGGAGGGTCACGGAGAGCCGCTCACCGAAGCGCGCCCGCACGAGCGCCAGATACTGGTCGATCGAGTGGAGCTCATCGGCCAGCGTGGTGAACTCCCCGTGCCTGCGGAACGAGTAGCGGGTGAAGTCGGCGAATTCCAGCAGCAGTTCACGTGCCCGCTCCGGGTCGGTGCGGACGAACGAAGCGATGGCGGCCAGTGAGTTGAAGATGAAGTGCGGGGAGATCTGCGCTCGCAGCGCCTTGATCTCCGCCTCGATGAGCTGCGTACGGGAGCGGTCGAGCTCGGCGAGCTCCAGCTGTACGCAGACCCAGCGGGCCACCTCTCCCGCCGCCCTGGCGAGCACCGCCGACTCACGAGGGGCGTAGGCGACGAGGGTGCCGAGCACCCGGTGGTCGACCGTCAGCGGGACGGCGACGGCCCAGCGCAGCGGGCAGTCGAGGTCGCCGCAGTCGCTGTGGAAGGCGGTGTCCCTGCCGCTGGCGAGCAGCCCCTCGACCTGGTGCATCACGTCCTCGCCGTGGTGGTCCCCCTCGCCGTCCCACACGAGCACCCGGTCGCGGTCGGTGAGGCACAGGGCGTCGGTGCCGAGCAGCGAGCGCAGACCGCGCGCCGACCTGCGCGCGCTCTCCTCGGTGAGCCCGGCGCGCAGCGGGGGCGCCGCGAGGGAGGCCGTGTGCAGGGTCTCGAAGGTGGCGTGCTCGACGGGTGTACCCACATCGCTGGTGCGTACGGGACGGGCGGTGCGGCCCAGCAGGAAGCCGGCGCCGAACAGCAGCAGGGCGAGCACGGTGATGACGGCGATCCCGGCTGCGGTCATCGCACACGCCCCGAGGTCAGCGCCTCCGGCAGATGGAAGCGGGTCATGGCCGCGTTGGTGCCCGGCGGTATCCGTCCCGGAGTGGCCAGGGACACCAGGATCATCGCGAGGAAGCCGACCGGTACGGACCAGACCGCGGGCCAGGCCAGCAGGGCGTGCGGCCAGCCCGGCGGGCGCACCGCTCCGCTGACGGTGATGGCCACGGACAGCAGGGCGGACCCGCCGCCGAGCAGCAGCCCCGCGATGGCGCCCGGCGGGGTGAGCCGCCGCCACCAGATGCCGAGGACGAGCAACGGGCAGAAGGACGAGGCGGAGACGGCGAAGGCCATGCCGACGGCGTCGGCCACCGGCACCCGGCTGACCACCAGCGAGCCGGCGAGCGGTACGGCGATGGCCAGGACGGTGGCGAGCCTGAACTGGCGTACGCCCCGCGAGGGCAGGACGTCCTGGGTGATCACTCCGGCGACGGCCATGGTGAGCCCGGAGGCCGTGGACAGGAACGCGGCGAAAGCACCGCCCGCGAGGAGCGCGCCGAGCAGATCACCGCCGAGGCCGCCGATCACCCGGGCGGGCAGCAGCAGTACGGCGGCGTCGGCGTCACCGCCGTGCATGAGTTCGGGTGCGTACAGGCGGCCGAGGGCCCCGTACACCGGGGGCAGCAGATAGAACAGGCCGACCAGGGCGAGCACCGCGACGGTGGTGCGGCGGGCGTCGCGGCCGTTGGGGCTGGTGTAGAAGCGGACCACCACATGGGGCAGGCCCATGGTGCCGAGGAAGGTCGCCACGATCAGTCCGTACGTCGAGTAGAGCGGATGGTCGGCGCGGAAGACGGAGAGCTGCTCGTCGAAGCTGACCCGGGGCCGTCCGTCGCCCTGCCAGGCCAGCACCAGGAAGATCGCCGGCACCAGCAGCGCGGTCAGCTTCAGCCAGTACTGGAACACCTGCACGAAGGTGATCGAGCGCATCCCGCCCGCCGCGACGGCGACCACCACGACGGAGGCGACCAGCACATCGCCGAGCCAGCCGGGCGCACCGGTGAGGATCTTCAGGGTGAGTCCCGCACCCTGGAGCTGCGGCACCAGGTACACCCAGCCGGCGCCGACGACGAACACGCTGACCAGCCGGCGCACCTGCCGTGACTCCAGCCGCCCCTCGGCGAAGTCGGGAAGGGTGTACGCCCCCGAGCGGCGCAGCGGAGCGGCGACGAACACCAGCAGCACGAGATATCCGGCGGTGTAGCCGACCGGATACCAGAGCATGTCGGGACCGTGCACCAGCACCAGACCCGCGATGCCGAGGAAGGAGGCGGCCGACAGGTACTCGCCGCTGATCGCCGCGGCGTTGAGCCTCGGCCGTACGGTGCGCGACGCGACGTAGAAGTCGGAGGTGGTGCGGGAGATCCGCAGTCCGAAGCCGCCGACGAGGACGGTGGCCAGGACGACGAGGGCGACCGCCGCCACCGCCGCGGGGTGGCCGGGTGCGCTCACGGTGCGGGGAGGCCTTCCACGAGTCTGGCGAAGTCACGCTCGTTGCGCTCGGCCCTGCGCACGTACCACCAGGCGGTCAGGGTGAGCGGCGGATAGGTGGCGAAGCCGAGCACCGCCCAGACCAGGGCGTTGCTGTGCAGCGCCTCGAAGACCAGGGGAAGAGTTCCGGCGACGAGGGCCAGTACGGCGAAGGCGGTGAGCCCGGCGCGGAGCTGACTGCGCATCAGCGAGCGGACGTAGGCACCGCCGAGCGCGGTCTGCTCGTCGATCTCCGACTGGGCACGGTAGCGGGGCAGTGGACGCACCCGCCGGGGCTCGCCCATGACCACTTCGCGCCGGGGCGTGCTCTCTGCGGACATGGGCCCGGAGTGTAGGCGGCGCAGGGCCGGGCTGGGAAGGGCCGCCCTAACGACCTGATCCGCTCTCTATCGCGCACCAGGTCGTAAGATCGAGCCAGGTCAGCGGCCGGTCTGGCGCATCAGGAGGTCGCGGAGCGCGCGCGTGTGACGTCGGCTGACCGCGAGCTCGGCGGTCCCGATGCGGACGCTCATGCTGCCTGCGTCCAGCCTGAGTTCGTCGATCCGGTTCAGCGCCACGAGGTGGCGGCGGTGGATGCGTACGAATCCCCTGCTGCGCCAGCGCTCCTCCAGGGTGGTGAGCGGAATCCGGACGAGATGGCTCCCGGTCGAGGTGTGCAGCCGGGCGTAGTCGCCCTGGGCCTCGGCGTACGCGATGTCGTCGACCGCTACGAAGCGTATGACCCCGCCCAGCTCCACCGCGACCTGGTCGGCGGCCGCGTCGTGGAGGGACGCGGAGCGCTCACCGACCTGCTCGGCGACCCGGCGGACGGCCTCGGCCAGACGCTCGCGGCGGACGGGCTTGAGTACGTAGTCGACGGCCTTGAGGTCGAAGGCGTGCACGGCGAAGCCTTCGTGGGCGGTGACGAAGACGATCAGCGGAGGCGAGGCGAACCCGGCGAGGAGCTGGGCGACATCGAGGCCCGTGAGCCCCGCCATGTGGATGTCCAGGAACACGACGTCGATCGCCGAGGCGTCTTCGGGCCCCGCGTCGACGGCGCTGCCGATCCGGCGCAGCGCCTCGGTGGCGCCCGTGGCGCCCTCGGCACTCCGGATGCGGGGATCGGCGCGCAGGAGGTAGAGGAGTTCCTCCAGGGCGGGTTCTTCGTCGTCGACGGCGAGTACGCGCAACATGAGGCCGGAGTTTAGGGGGTCAGGCGCCTGGGCGGCGGCGTCGCGGCGCCTTTCCCCGGGATCACTTGAGCAGGCGGGACAGCCGTCGGTCGGCGAGTGGCTTGCCCCCGGTCTGACAGGTGGGGCAGTACTGCAGCGACGAGTCGCTGAACGAGACCTCAAGCACGGTGTCGCCACAGACGGGGCAGGGCTGACCTGTGCGGCCGTGGACGCGCATGCTGCTCTTCTTCTCGGCCTTGAGCCGGCCCGCCGCGACGCCCCGGGAGCGTTCGACCGCGTCCTTCAGCGTGGTGCGCATCGCGTTGTACAGATGGGTGATGTCGTTCTCGCCGAGTGCCGTGGTGAGCTTGAAGGGTGACATCTTCGCGACGTGCAGGATCTCGTCGCTGTAGGCGTTGCCGATGCCCGCGATCAGCGACTGGTCGCGCAGGGCACCCTTGAGCTGCCGGCGCGCCCCGCCGAGCACCATCGCGAACGCCTCCCGGTCGAAGGAGTCAGCCAGCGGATCGGGCCCCAGACGTGCCACCCCGGGCACGTCGGCCGGATCGTGCACCAGGTGGACGGCCAGGCGTTTGGTGGTGCCCATCTCCGTCAGGTCGAAGCCGTCGCCGCCGGTGAGGACCGTCCGCAGGGCGAGCGGTCCCTTGCCGGGCCGGGGCGGGGTCGCGGGGAAGCTGTCCTTCCACCGGAGCCAGCCGGCCCGCGCGAGGTGGATGAGCAGATGGAGCTGCCCGGCCGTGATGTCGAGGAATTTGCCGTGCCGCTCCACCGAGGTCACGGTGGCGCCTTCGAGGGCGGTGGGCGGCGGGTCGTACGTCTTCAGGACGCTGATCGCGAGCGGCAGGACGCGGGCGATCTCCTTGCCGACCAGTTGGTCGTCGAGGAAGTCCCGCAGCGCTTCGACCTCGGGCAGTTCGGGCATGACTCCAGCCTGCCGCAACAGCCCCGTCCGTGCCCACCGGTGTACGGAGCCCGTTCAGACGGCGGGCAGCTTGTAGACCCGCTGCGCGGTGCCCGCGAAGACGGCCCGCCGCGCGTCAGGGCCGAGCGGGCGGGTCAGCTCGCTCGCCGCGTCCAGGACCTCGGTGTAGCCGGCGGCGAGCCGGCACACGGGCCAGTCCGAGCCGAACATCAGCCGGCCGGGTCCGAAGGCCTCGACGAGGATGTCCGTGTACGGGCGCAGGTCCTCCACGGTCCAGGACCGGGGGTCCGCCTCGGTGACCAGGCCGGAGAGCTTGCAGGCGGTGTTGGGCAGCGCGGCGAGCGCCCGCAGACGGCCGGCCCATGGATGGGTCGTGCGCCGGGCCACGGGCGGTTTGCCCGCGTGGTCGAGTACGAAGGTGAGCTCGGGCAGCAGCGCGGCGGCGCGGGCTGCCGCGGGCAGTTGGTGGGGCAGGACGATCAGGTCGTAGACGAGTCCGGCGGCGGCGACGGCCCGCAGCCCGCGCAGGACGTCGGGGCGCAGCAGCCACTCCGGGTCGTCCTCACCCTGGACCTGGTGGCGGATCCCGACGAGCCGCCCGCCGCCGGGCAGGCCGCGAAGGGCGGCGAGGGTGTCGGCGATGTCCGGCGCGGTGAGGTCGCTCCAGCCGACGACACCCGCGACGAGTGTGCTGCGCTCGGCGAGCGCGAGGAGTTCGGGTGTCTCGTCGGCGGCGGTGACCGTCTGGACGAGCACGGTGGCGACGACCCCGGCGGCCCGCGCCTCGGGCTCCAGGTCGGCGAGGGTGAAGGTGCGGCGGATGGGGGCGAGTTCCTCGCCTGTGATCCAGTCCTGGTCGCGCACCGAGAGGTCCCACACGTGGTGGTGGGCGTCGATGACCGGCAGGGGTGTCATGTCACAGCAGCCCTTCCGCGCGCAGGTCGTCCCAGAGCGCGTCCGGTACCGGTGTACGCAGCCGCGCCGCCGCGTCCCTCGCCTCGTCCGGCGAGCGCATCCCGACGAGGGCCCCGGCGACGGCCGGGTGGCGCAGCGGGAAGTGCAGGGCGGCGGCGCGCAGCGGAACGCCGTGTCCTTCGGTGACGGCCCTGATGCGTGCGGCCCGCTCCAGGAGGGGCTCGGGGGCCGTCGCGTAGTCGTACATCGCGCCGGGGCGCGGGTCGACGAGCAGCCCGGAGTTGAAGACACCTCCGACCACCACGCTGCGGCCCCTGGCGAGGGCCTCGGGCAGCAGGGTGTCGAGGGCGCTCCGGTCGAGCAGGGTGAAGCGGCCGGCGCAGAGGACGGCGTCCACGTCGGTCTCGCGCAGGAAGCGGGTGAGCATCGCGGTCTGGTTCATGCCGGCTCCGATGGCGCCGACCATGCCCTCGGCGCGGAGTCTCTCCAGCGCCGGGTAGCCCTCGCGGAACGCCGCTTCCCCGTGGTCGTCGGGGTCGTGCAGATGGACGATGTCGACCCGGTCGAGGCCGAGGCGTTCGAGGCTGTCCTCGACGCTGCGGCGGATGCCGTCGGCGCTGAAGTCCCAGCGGCGCCTGTGGGTGTGCGGTACGGCATATCCGTCGGACAGTCCGTGCAGGCCCGCCGCCCGTCGGGGGGTCAGCGGGTCGAGCAGGCGGCCCGCTTTCGTGGACACCGTGTAGGCGTCCCGGGGCCGGTCGCGCAGGGCCTCGCCCAGGCGTCGTTCGGAGAGTCCGAGGCCGTAGTGCGGTGCGGTGTCGAAGTAGCGGACGCCCTCGTCCCACGCGGCGTCGACTGCGGCTGCGGCCTGCCCGGGATCGACCTCGGTGAAGAGATTGCCGATGGCCGCCGCGCCGAAGCCGAGTTCGGTGATCTCGACCGTGCTGCTTCCGAGTCTGGTGCGCCGCATGCCTCTGCCGCCCTCGCCGGTGATCCCTGATGGTCCGTAGAGGGACTATTCATCGGATCAATCGGCTGCGTCAACAGGTCGGGAGTATCGGCGCTCACGCCGGTGCGGGCACCGTGGGGACGAGTGTGTGCAGGTCGTTCAGCTCCTCGCGGACCGCGCGGGCCAACTGGTCCAGATCGGGCAGCGCCTTCCCGTCGGCGACCAGTCCGACCTGTACCCCTCCGCCGTAGGTCGTCAGGGCGACGGCCAGTGACTGCCCGCGGGCCAGCGGTGCCATGGGGTAAAGGGCGCGCAGGGGGCATCCGGCGAGCGAGAGCGCCGAGCGGGGCAGGGGCACGCTGGTGACCAGGATGTCGAAGAGCATCCGCGCCGCGTTCCCCGCCAGCGGCGCTCCGAACCGGTGGGCCAGCGCGGGCAGCTGGTCGGCCAGTACGGCGACGGCGCCCGCCCCGCGCAGCGGTCCCGCCGCCTTGTTGCGGTCCATGCCCGTCCGTACCAGGCGCAGACGTTCCCGCGGGTCGGGTTCCCCGACGGGCAGCCCGAGCAGATACGCGGAGAGCTTGTTCCCGGTGGCGCCGCCGCCGGGACGCCGCCGGGAGACGGGGACCAGGGCACGGGGGTCGGCGCCGGGGAGCGGCTCGCCGCGTTCGAGCATCCAGCGGCGCAGCGCACCGGCGACCACGGCGAGCAGGACGTCGTTGGCCGTACCGCCCACGGTGCGCCGGATCCGCTGAACCGTTTCGGCGTCCAGCTCGGCGGTGGCCAGCCGGCGCGTGCCGCTGGAGCGCGCGGTCAGCGCCGTCCCGGCGCGCAGATCGAGGCGGCTGGCGCGCACGACGGATGCCCCGACCCCCAGCGCCCGGCCCATCTCCCCGAGGCGGTCCATCGCCATCCCCGCGGCCTCGTAGGGTCCGGGCAGCCAGGAGCGGGGCGGCACGGGCTTCCGGCGGCGCACCGTGCCACGACCCGCACCGGCGGAGGCGATCTGGTCGAAGATCCCGGCTCCGATGGCGACGGCCCGCATCCCGTCGGCGAGCGCGTGGTGCAGCTTGACGAGTACGGCGAACGGGCCGTCACCCGGGCTGTCGAGGAGGAACATCTGCCAGGGCGGCAGGCCCCGCCCGAGCGGCCTCTCCATGAGCTCTCCGGCGAGCCGGGTCGCCTCCGCCATGAAGTCGCCCTCGGGAAGCACCACCCGTGTGACATGGCGCTGCACGTCGAAGTCCTTGTCGGTGAACCAGGCCGCACCGCCGACGGGCAGCAGGACGTCGCGCACGCGCATCCGCAGCCGGGGAATCGCGGCGGCGCGGGCTCCGAGCAGCTCCAGCAGGTCCTGCGGGGCCACGCCGGGTACCGGGTCGAAGACGGCGAGCGCACCGAGGTGCATCGGGTGGGCGTCTGATTCGAGGTGCCAGAAAGCCAGATCAAGGGGTGCCAGGAGCTCGGTACTCAACGGGGCCTCGCGTCGTCGGCAGCGGAACGGCGGGATCGCAGTCAATCCCGCACGGTCGATTACGGTCAAGCACGGACATGTTACGTACTGTTACAGTCTCGCGCTGTCGCGGCAGCCGCGCTACCGGCGCTCCGGGATGCGGAACTCGCACCACACGCACTTGCCGTTGCCCCGGGACTCCACTCCCCAGATGTCGGCCATCCGGTCGACGAGCATGAGCCCGCGGCCCGATACACCCGACTCCCCCGCGTCCCTGCGGCGAGGCAGTGCGCTTGAGCGGTCCTCGACGTCGACCCTGAGGCGGCGATCGGGTCCGGTGAGCATCCGGATGGTGACGATGGCGCCGCCGTCGGTGTGCATCAGCGCGTTGGTGATCAGTTCGTCGGCCGCGAGCTCGACCTCGTCCGCCCGGCCCTTGGCGCCCCAGGCACGCACCGCCGCCCTGATCATGTGGCGGGCGGACGTCAGCGCCTCCGGGTCGTTCTGCGCGACATGCTGCTGGAGCCGGCCGCCAGGATGCGGTGCGTGGGCCGCGTTACGGCGCAGCAGGAGCAGCGCCATGTCGTCCCCGCCGCCACGCTCGTCGACGACCTCGCAGAGCCGGTCGGCGAGGTTCTGGAGGTCCTGCGGACCGTCACGGACCGTGGAGGCCAGCAGGCGCATGCCTTCGTCGAGGTCGGTGCCGGGCAGCTCCACCATCCCGTCGGTGTAGAGGATCATCGTCTGGCCCGGGTCCAGGTCGACGGTGCTGACCGGGTATTCGAGCTGCCCGAACTCCGCGGAGAGGCCCAGTGGCATGCCACCGTCGACCGGGAGCTTGCGGCAGCTCCCGTCGACGTCCCGCAGGACCGGATCGACGTGCCCCGCCCTGACCAGCTGCACCACGCCCGTCGTCAGATCGGCTTCGGCGTAGGTACAGGTGGCGAAGCGGTCGGTGTCGAGCTCATGGAGGAAGACCGACGCCCTGGCCATGACCGTGGGCGGGCTGTGCCCTTCGGCCGCGTAGGCGCGCAGCACGATCCGGAGCTGCCCCATGACGGCCGCCGCGTGCGTGTCGTGCCCCTGTACGTCGCCGATGACGGCGCCGACCCGGCCGCCGGGCAGCGGGATGATGTCGTACCAGTCGCCACCGATGTCCTGGCCGAGCCGCGCGGAGCGGTAGCGGACGGCGACCTGGGCCCCGGCCACCTCGGGGATCCGGCGCGGCAGCATCGCCTGCTGGAGCCCTTCGGCGAGGTCGTGCTCCTGTTCGTAGAGCATCGCCCGCTGGAGGCTCTGGGCGATCGAGCTGCCGAGGGCGACCAGCAGGTTCCGCTCGTCGCCCGTGAAGCCGGCCTTGTTGCCGTAGAGGAGCCCCAGTGCGCCGATCGGGCGTGCCTGGGCGATGAGCGGCAGGTAGGCGGCGGCTGTGATGCCGAGGTGGCTGATGTGCGGCCACAGGATGGGGTACGAGGCCGCGAAGTCCTCGGGCGTCTCGATGAAACGGGGCGTGAGCGTGCGGATGACCTCACTCATCGGGTAGGGCTCGTCCGTGCGGGTGTAGCGGGTGCCCTGCACGAACGCCCCCTCAGGTCCGTCCGCCACCAGATGGATGCGCCCGGACTCCAGGAGCCCCATGACGAGGCTGGTGGCACCGAGGTCGGCCAGGCCACGGGAGCTCTTCAGCACATCGCTGACGTCCTTGACCGTCCGGGCGTGGGCCAGGGCCGCGGTGGTGCCCTCCACCAGGCTCGTACGGCGGCGGCGCTCCTCGTCGACGGTCCGGCGGGCGGTGGATTCGGCCAGTTCCTGCGTGGCGTCGCGGACGATCCCGATGATGCGGCGGGGCCGCCCGGTGCCGTCACGACGGATGAACCCCTGGGTGTGGGTCCAGGACAGGGCGCCGTCGCGCTGCATCCTGCGGAAGTACGCGCCGTAGTTGCTGCGGCCGCTCTTGAGGGCCTGCGAGACCATCGAGTCGAGCCGGGTCGCCTCATCGGCGGGCACGCGCCTGGCGAGCCCCGCCGGGTGCCCGTCGTACTCGTCGGGGCGCAGGTCGAACACTTCGAGCGCGGGCTCGTCCATGTGCATGAGGCCGCTGTCCAGATCCCAGTCGAAGCTGCCCATTCGGTTCAGGGCGAGACTGAGGTCCGGGTGGGCGGGCCAGTCGTCCGGGAGTGACAGGGCACCCGCTACCCGATCATCCATGTGCGACACTCTGCCATCATTTGTCCGATTCCTCGACTGAACTGCGCCTCATCTCCGCCGTGAACTCCATCAAGGCGGTCCCGGGTACGTCCGATGGCTCGATCTCGCACCGCGACGGGCCGTGTCAGCCGTCCGCAGGCCCGGACTTGCGGATACCGGGAGTGATGGAGTGGTTCACCGCAGACGGCTACCGGCTGAGCTGCTGGGCCAGAACCCGTTTCCCGACGGCCCGCCCGCCCATGTCCGGGCAAGGGTCTTCCACTAGCGGTACACGGACCGGCAGGAGCTGCGGGCCACCGGATGCTGGCGGGACCGCGCCTACGTACGGGATTTCATGAGGCCGGTGGCCCGGCCCTTGGACACACCGCCGCCCCCGTCCGGGGGCGGGGGCGGGGGCGGCAGCTGAGGCGCCGTTCGAACAGACAGGCCTGGATCAGTCGATTCCGGGCAGGATGTGCGGCTCGGCGAGATCGTCCTCGTAGCCGGCCAGCCTGATCGGTGCCGACCTCGCCCAGACCTCGATGTTCCGGAGCTTCTCGGGCCCGTGGCCCCGTTCTCCGGTCGGCTCGGTCCGGCGCGTCTCGGTCTTCGTCATGTCAGGTGTCACCGCGGACTCCTTTGTGTCGCGTTACCCCGGGCGGTGGCGACGCTGCGGCTGTGAGAACCGTGTCGACCGCCCTCTGCGGGGCAGGGGCAGAAACAGTTCGGTCGCGGTGGCGCCGGTACGGGGTGGGACGGCAGACTGCTTACAGACCTGTCCCAGGACGGCCGAGGAAGCTTCGTGGATCCCTTGGTGGCGTCCGTTCACCTCAGACTAACCAAATGAGCGCCGTCCCGCTCGACAGAACGTGTGGCCTGGGTCACTTTCAGCCAACAGAAGGAGCCGCGGTCACCAGGCAGCGGGGGCGTAGTCCTTCAGGAAGCAGCCGTAGAGCTCCTCGCCCGCCTCGCCGCGCACGATCGGGTCGTAGACCCGGGCGGCGCCGTCGACGAGGTCCAGGGGGGCGTGAAAACCCTCCTCCGCGAGACGGATCTTGTCGGGGTGCGGCCGCTCGTCGGTGATCCAGCCGGTGTCGACGGCCGTCATGAGGATGTGGTCCTTCTCGAACATCTCCTGGGCGCTGGTGCGGGTCAGCATGTTCAGCGCGGCCTTGGCCATGTTGGTGTGCGGGTGCCCCGCGCCCTTGTAGCCGCGGCCGAACACGCCCTCCATCGCGGAGACGTTCACGACGTAGGCACGCTCGGACGCGGCCCTGGACATCGCGGGGCGCAGCCGGCTGATCAGGATGAAGGGTGCCGTGGAGTTGCAGAGCTGGACCTCGAGGAGCTCGATCGGCTCGACCTCGTCGACGGTCTGGATCCAGCTGTTCGTGTCGTGCAGGTCGGGGACGAGCCCGCCTGCGTCGATGGCGGTGCCCGCGGCGATACGGGCGGGCGAAGCGGACCCCGTCACCAGGGCGAGATCCGTGACGTCCTGTGCGCTCAGGCCCCGCCCCTCCTTGCGGGCGGCGGGCAGCGCGGCGACCCGGTCGACGGTGCCGCTGCCGAAGGTGCCGATGACCTCGGCCGCCGGAAGCTCACCCGCGGGCAGCGGGGAGGACTCGGCGGTGAGCAGCTCGCTGTAGGCGCCCGGGGAGCGGCGGACGGTCTGCGCGGCGTTGTTGATCAGGATGTCCAGCGGTCCCTCGGCGGCGACCGAATCGGCGAGCGCGACGACCTGGGCGGGGTCACGCAGGTCGATGCCGACGATCTTCAGCCGGTGGATCCACTCGTCGCTGTCCGGCATCGCCTTGAAGCGACGGATGGCGTCGTTGGGGAAGCGGGTGGTGATGGTGGTGTGCGCGCCGTCGCGCAGCAGCCGCAGCGCGATGTACATGCCGATCTTCGCGCGGCCACCGGTGAGCAGGGCGCGGCGTCCGGTGAGGTCGGCGCGCGCGTCGCGGCGGCTGCGGTTCTCCTTGGCGCACGGCGGGCAGAGCTGGTGGTAGAAGGCGTCGACCTCGACGTAGCGGGTCTTGCAGATGTAGCAGGACCTGGGGCGCTGGAGTATGCCCGCGATCTCGGCGGCGGCCGACGAGGACGGGAGGACGCCCTGCGTCTCGTCGTCGATGCGCTCGGCCGAGCCGGTCGCCGTGGCTTCGGTGACGGCCTTGTCGTGCGCGGTCTTGGCGGCGCGGCGCTCCTGGCGGCGGCGCTGCTTCACCGTGCGGTAGATGCCCGCGGTGGCCCTGCGTACGGCGATGGCGTCCGGGTGGTCGACCTCGATGGTGTCCAGCTCGTCGAGCACGCTCAGGCAGACGGCAAGCCGCTCCGGGTCGATACCGGGACCGAACGCGTCGACACCGGGAGCGAACTCCTGGCTGTCCTCTGTCACCGTCATTTGCCGTTCCTCTGTCACTCGTCGCTCATGCCGCTGCCGGGGCTTCGGTGGGCAGTGGTCCGGCCGGGAGCCGACGAGGGCGGGCGCGCACGGGCGGAATGCCCCGGTCAAGTCTGCCATGAGCCGGACGCCGCCCGGTTCGGAGACGGAAGGCACTCGAACCCTCACGGACCGTCACATTCAAAGGCGCCATTCGGCCTTGTCTTGCGTTTCCGGGAAAAACTTCGGCCCTCGGTGGCATTACTTCCTGTTCTCCGGGCATGCGCCCCGTCAGTGCATCGGACACCAGGGAGGGTGACACCATGACGACCATGTCAGTGCGGACCACCGAAGCGATCGGCACAGCGGAGACGCGGTGCGACGAGGCGGGGGCGGTTCCCGACGTGGCGGCGCTGCCCTGGATCGAGGACGCGGGCAAGGTGGCCCCGCAGGACGCGCGGACCATGTCGAAGCTCTTCTTCGACCGGCTCCAGGTCCTCGAGGAGGGGACCCATGAGTACCAGTACGCGCGCAACACGCTGATCGAGATGAATCTCTCGCTGGTGCGCTTCGCCGCCTCACGGTTCCGTAACAGGGGCGGCGACGACACCGAGGACATCATCCAGGTGGGCACGATCGGCCTGATCAAGGCCATCGACCGGTTCGACCTGTCGCGCGAGGTCGAGTTCGCGACCTTCGCGGTGCCCTACATCGTCGGCGAGATCAAGCGGTTCTTCCGCGACACGACCTGGTCCGTGCATGTGCCGCGACGCCTGCAGGAGCTGCGGGTCGAGCTGGCGAAGGCCAAGGAGCAGCTGTCGGCCGAGCTCGACCGCGACCCGACGGTCGCGGAGCTCGCCGCGCACCTCGATCTCCCGGAGGAGGAGATCATCGAGGGCCTCGTCGCCGCCAACGGCTACTCGGCGGGCTCGCTGGACACCCCGAACGCCGACAGCGAATCGGGCAGCGACCAGCGCGCGTACGCCGATCTCCTGGGCGACGACGACCCGGGGATGGAGAACGTCGAGAACCTGCACACCCTGGCTCCGCTGCTGCGGCAGCTGGACGACCGGGAGCGGAAGATCGTCCGTATGCGCTTCGGGCAGGAGATGACCCAGGCGCAGATCGGCGAGGAGCTGGGTGTCTCGCAGATGCATGTGTCACGCCTGCTCAGCAGGATCGTCCAGCGTCTGCGCACGGGCATGAGCGTCGAGGTCTGAACCACGGCGTACACACGGAAAATCTGAGGCCCGGCCGCGTGCCGGGCCTCAGTCGCGTCACATATGCTTCCTGCCGATACGGCCGTGGGTGTCCCGTGCCGTCCGTCAAAGGGGGTGGAGTGTGGCCGACATGCCGTTGGGCACCTCTGCGCGTGCGAAGCAGCCCGGCGTGTTCCCGGAACAGCAGAGGCCACCGGCCGGTGCCGACGCGTCCGTCTGGGACGTCGACGCGGTCCTGCTCCTGGTCGAGGACGACTCCGGAGACGCGCTCCTGGTCGAGGAGATGCTCACCGACAGCGAGCTGGACGCCCCGCTCACCTGGTGCAAGACGCTGGCCGAGGCGCGGCGGTTCCTGCTGGAGTCGCGTACGTCGGTCTGCGTCCTGCTGGATCTGCACCTGCCCGACGTGAACGGCCTCGACGCCGTCCGCCAGCTCGTCGAGTCCGCCCCCGACGCGGCCGTCATCGTGCTGACGGGCCTCGACGAGTCGGAGACGGGGCTGTCATCGGTGGCGCAGGGCGCCCAGGACTACCTCGTCAAGGGCCGGATCGATCCGCACGTGCTGGGCCGGGCGGTCCGTTACGCCCTCCAGCGCAAGCACGCCGAGCGGTCGGCCTCCGCGATGCGCGCCAGCCGTCTGATCGCCCAGGAGAACGCCCGCCTCGAACGCGCGCTGCTGCCGATTCCGCTGCTGCGGGACGACAGCTTCCAGGTCGCGGCGCGCTACGAGGCCGGGCGCGCCCACGGGCTGCTGAGCGGCGACTTCTACGACGTGGTGCAGACCGCCGACGGTGCGGTGCACGCGGTGATCGGCGATGTGTCGGGGCACGGTGCCGCTGAGGCCGCCCTGGGGGTCTGTCTGCGGGTCGCCTGGCGTACGGCTGTGCTGACCGGTGTCACACAGCTGGAGAAGATCGGCCTGCTGGAGCGGATACTCGTCGCCGAGCGGTCCGATCCCCATGTGTTCGCCACGCTGACCTCGCTCGTCTTCCCGCCCGGCCGGGACAAGGTGCTCATCGCACGGGCCGGGCATCCCGGGCTGCTGACACGGCGCGGCACGGATGTCGCCTGGGTCGAGCCGGACGCGGGCATGGCCCTCGGGCTGCTCCCCGGCACCGGCCGCTGGACGACCACGGAGCTGGAGCTCTTGCCCGACAGCGAACTCGTCCTGTTCACCGACGGTCTGTTCGAGGGGCGTACGGGGCCCAGCACCCGGCTGGGCGAGGACGGTCTGCTGGCGATGGCGGGCAAGTACGGAGGGCTCGGACGCCGCGCGTTCGTCGACGCGCTGGTCGCCGAGGCCACCGAGAGCGCCGCCCCGTACGGCGGTCTCGCCGACGACGTCGCCGTCCTGCACCTGGGCTGGAAGGCGCGGGCATGAGCCCGGAGGAACCATCGGCCGGGCGGCCCGGCCCGATAGCCCGGCTGTCGGTGCAGAACTGGGTGCATCTGATCCTGGCCGGCTTCGTGCTGGTGGTCTGCGGATGCCTGGTCGTCGGAGGGCTCGTCCTGTCCCGTATCTCCGACCGGACCATCGATCTGGTGGACCGCATCCAGCCCGCCCGCTCCGCGTCGTTCCAGCTGCAGAACGCGCTCCTCGACCAGGAGGGCGGGGTACGGGGCTACGCGCTCACCGGTGACACCTCGTTCCTGGCGCCCTACCGGGAGGGCACGCGGACCGAGCGGGAGCGGCTGGCCCGGGTGCGCGCACTGGTCGGGGGCGAGCAGCCGTTCGCCGAGGACCTGGACCGGATCGCGCACGCGTCCCAGCAGTGGCGGACGCTGCGGGCCGAGCCGCTGATCGCGGCGGTGCGCACGGGCGGGCCCACGGCCGACACCTCGGCCCCGGTCCTGCGGAGCAAGGCGGAGTTCGACGCGATGCGCGCCCTGTACACCGCGCAACAGCACCATCTGGACGACGCACGTGACACGGCCCGCGCCGATCTGGGTGAGGCACGCGCCACCCGCGACCGGGTGCTCATCGCCCTGATGATCGGCTTCGTGCTGGCCGTCGTCTCCCTGAGTCTGCTGCTGCACCGCATGGTGGGCCGGCCCCTGGCCTCGCTGACCGCGGCGTCCAACAAGGTGCGGTCGGGCGCCTTCACCAGCAGGATCGAGGTCCGCGGCCCGTCGGACGTCAGAGCGGTGGCCGCGGCGGCCGAGGACATGCGCCGGCGCCTGGCCGCCGAGCTGGCCGAGTCGAAGGAGCGCGAGACGCTGCTGGCCGAGCAGACCGCGGAGCTGCGCCGGTCCAATTCCGAACTGGAACAGTTCGCCTACGTGGCCTCGCACGACCTCCAGGAACCGCTGCGGAAGGTGGCGTCCTTCTGCCGGCTGCTGGACAAGCGCTACGGCGCGGAGCTGGACGAACGCGGACGCCAGTACATCGACTTCGCCGTCGACGGCGCCAAGCGGATGCAGGTACTCATCAACGACCTGCTGACGTTCTCCCGGGTGGGCCGGGTGCAGCAGGTCTGGAAGCCCGTGGACCTCGACGCCGCCCTGGACCGCGCCCTGTCCAACCTCACCCTGGTCGTCGAGGAGTCCGAGGCCGTCGTCGTACGCGAGGATCCGCTGCCCGAGCTGCTCGGTGACTCGACGTCGCTCACCATGGTGTGGCAGAACCTGATCGGCAACGCGGTCAAGTTCCGCCGGCCCGACGTGCCCTGCCGGATCACCGTCGGGTGTGTACGGGAGGACGGCGACTGGCATCTGACGGTCGCCGACAACGGCATCGGGATCGCGCCGGAGTTCGCCGACAAGGTGTTCGTCATCTTCCAGCGTCTGCACGCCCGTGACGAGTACGAGGGAACCGGGATCGGGCTCTCCCTCTGCCGCAAGATCATCGAATTCCACGGTGGCCTGATCTGGCTGGACCCCGGACCCGCCGAGGGCACACTGATCCACTTCACCCTGCCCGTACTCCCCGAGGCCCCCACGCACACCACGGCGGAGCTTCTCGCCCCCGCCCCGCTCACCCCCCGGTCGGGAGACCACCTGTGAACGACGTCGTCCAGCCCATCGAGGTCCTGCTCGTCGAGGACGACCCCGGCGACGAGCTGATGACCCGTGAGGCCTTCGAGGACAACAAGATCCGCAACACCCTCCATGTCGTACGCGACGGCCAGGAGGCGCTGGACTTCCTCTACCGCCGGGGTGAGCACACCGAAGCGCCGCGGCCAGATCTGGTCCTTCTCGATCTGAATCTGCCGAAGTACGACGGCAGGCAGGTGCTGGAGCGGATCAAGACCGACCCGGAACTGGCGCTGATCCCGGTCGTGGTGCTCACCACGTCCTCGGCCGAGGAGGACATCCTGCGCAGCTACAAACTGCACGCCAACGCCTACGTCACCAAGCCCGTGGACCTGGAGCAGTTCATCGGCGCGGTGCGCCAGATCGACGACTTCTTCGTGAGCGTGGTCCGGCTGCCTCCGCGTGCGTAAGATCTGCGGGGATCCCCCGGAGTGGGATCTCTCGGCGCGGGTAGACGAACGGCGAGAAGAGGTCGACGACCTCCCCTGCGGCGCCCCTGGCTGGAGCACATGAACGAACAGGCCACCTCCCGGCCGGACGACTCCTTGCCCGAGCCCACGTCCACGGAGGTTCTGCTCACCGCCGAGGTGTTCGACGGCGAGCCCGGATGCATCGCGCAGGCCCGTGCCCTCGCCGACCGTTTCCTCGCCCGGCTGGTGGCCGAGTGGCTGGCGGTCCTCCGCGAGCACACCCGCAGCGATCTGATGCTGGCGGTCAGCGAGCTCATCACCAACGCGGACCGCTACAGCCACGGCCCGTATCTGCTGGAGCTGGAGGGCGACGCCCGACGGATCAGCGTCACCGTCTACGACAGCAGCACGGCGCTCCCGGTGCTCTACTCCCCCGACCCCGCCCGCCTCGGCGGTCACGGCATGGAGATCGTGGTCGCGCTCTGCGACCGGCTCACGGCCGAGCGGGTGCCCGTCGGCAAACGCATCCGCGCCGAGTTCATGCTCAGCACCTGACCCGCCCGGCACGTTTCGGACACCCGGTGCGGTCGGGCGGCGGCGTGACGTCACCTCCCCGGCGAACTTCTGAGCCCTCGGGCGAGGAGGTCTACCGTCGGAAGAGGGACCCTGGAGGGATGGACGTACTACTGGAGCAGTACGCCGGATCGCCGCCTCAGGGACGACGACGCGGCGCCTGCGACGCGACATCGTGGTGTATATGAGTTCCCTTGCGCTTTCCGTGCTGCTGTCACTGGTCTCCGCGGTCGCTTACGCGGCCGGGGCGATCGTCCAGGAGCGCGTGGCCGCGACCGGCGACAGCCGCCCGTACGCACCGCTGCGTAACGGCGTCTGGTGGGTGGCGGTGGCGCTGAACGGCGTGGGCGCGGTGCTCCACGTAGTGGCCCTGGCGTACGGGCCGCTCAGCCTCGTACAGCCGCTCGGGGCTCTGACGATCGTCTTCGCGCTGCCGATGGCGGCGCTGTTCGTGCGCCGCAGGGCGGGGCGGACGGCCTGGCGTGGCGCGCTGATGGCCACGGTCGGCCTCGCCGGGCTGCTGGCGCTCACGGGGAACGCCGGATCCCACACGCTGGCGGGGCCGGAACAGCTGGTGCTGGCGACCGGGACCTTCGGTGGCGTGGCGGCCGTCCTGATCCTCTCCAAGGGGCTTCACCGGCCGATGCTGCGCAGCGTGGTGCTGGCCACCGGCGCCGGTGGCGCCTTCGGCATGGCGTCGGTGTTCACCAAGACGGTAGCGGTGGAGTGGACCTCTGGCTCGGTGACCTCGGGGCTGCCGACCCTCCTGGTGATCGCGGCGCTGGCAGCCGCGGGGCTGCTGATCTCGCAGGCCGCGTACCGGGGCGCGGGGCTGACGGCGCCGCTCGCCACGGTCACGGTGGTCAACCCGGTGGTCGCGGCCGCCGTGGGCATCACGATGTTCGGGGAGCAGTTCCGCTACGGCCTGACGGGCACGCTGCTCGCCCTGGGCTGCGGAGCACTGGCGGCGGCGGGTCTCGTGCTGCTGACCACCGAGCGGGTGGGGGCGGAGAGGCGCAGGGCGGAGTCGTCCGAGGACGCTCCGGCGGACTCCTCCGGCGGCCCTGAGGCGCATCGCACGGTGGTACTGCCCGGTCCGGCTGAGCCGGCGACCGTCCCGAAGTCCGCGACCGTCCGGAGGGGGACGGTGTTGCCCGACCCTTTCCCGGCGCCCACGGGTCTCTCCCTCCCGCTGACCCTGCCGCCGGACCACCGGGGCGGACGCGTGGAGTTCGCCGGAAGGCTGCCTGCCGCCGGTTCTGCCCGCCGGGGTGACTTGGACCGTCCGGCCTCAGGGTCCCTGGAGACCGGTGATCAGATGCTGACGCCGCCGGCCCTCAGGTAGGCGAGGGGGTCGACGTCGGATCCGTAACCGGGGCCCGTGCGGATCTCGAAGTGCAGGTGCGGGCCGGTGCTGTTGCCCGTCGTTCCCGAGCGGGCGATCCGCTGGCCGCTGCCCACCTGCTGGCCGGCGCGCACATGGAGTGCGGAGAGATGGGCGTACTGGCTGTACTTTCCGTCGCCGTGCCGGATAACGACCTCGTAGCCGTACGCGCCCGCCCAGCCGGCCGAGACGACCTTCCCGGACGCCACGGCCTTGACGGAGGTGCCGGTGGGTACCGGGAAGTCGACCCCCGTGTGGTAGCCGCTGGACCATGACCCGGCCTGGTGGTACGGGGTCCCGGTCCGGGCGGACACGGGCGCGACGACGGCAGAGCGTGGCTTGGGCGCCTTCTTCGCGGCCGGGGCGGCGGGCTTGGTGGTCTTCTTGGGGGCGGCCTTCTCCGTGGCCTTGGGAGCGGCCTTCTCCGTGGGCTTCGGTGTGGCCTTGGGGGTCGGCTTCGACGTGGCCTTGGGCGTGGGGGTGGCCTTCGGTGCGGCCTTCCGCTCGGCCTCGGGTGCGGCCTTCGGCTTCGGGGCGGTCTTCGTCGTCCCTGCCACGTCGAGGGTGAGCCGCTGGCCCGGGAGGATCAGGTCGGGGTCGGCGCCCACCACTCCGCGGTTGGCCGTGTACAGCCGCTGCCAGCCACCCTTGACCCGCTCGGCGGACGCGATCCCGGAGAGGGAGTCGCCGCGTGCGACCGTGTACGACTCGCGCTTGCCCGGCACCACCGTCGGTGACGCCTTCGCGGCAGCGGTCTCCAGAGCTGTCTTCCTGACCGTCCTCCCGGCCGTACCCGTCGCCGGGCGGGAGTCCGTCACACTGTCCCGCGCGGCCTTCGTGGCCGTGGGCCCGGCGTCGACGGCGGCCGCGTCGCCGCCCTGCTTCAGCCCGGCACGCACGGAGCACGACGGCCAGGCTCCCGGGCCCTGCCCGTCGAGCACCTTCTCGGCGACGGCCATCTGCTGGTCCCTGGTCGCCAGGTCGGCCCGTGCCGCGTAGGCCGTGCCCCCGTAGGCGGCCCAGGTCGACCGGGTGAACTGCAGGCCCCCGTAGTAGCCGTTACCCGTGTTGATGTGCCAGTCGCCCGTCGATTCGCAGGCGGCGACCTTCTCCCACACATCGGCCGACGCGGCGCCCGCCGAGGCAGCGGTGAGCAGGGGAAGCGCGATTCCCGCACCTCCCGCCGTCACCGTGAGCGAGGCACGGTTGATCCGGCTGGGCTGATATCTGCGGTGCCGTCCGTTAGCGGCCATGATCAGGCTCCCCCACTGGCAGTAGGACACGTCGCAAGCGGCCAACTTATGGGCAGACAAAGGGTGGTGACAAGTGAACAGTGGATACGCGCCACCCACGCGCCCGGCGCACCACCCCGGCGGGCCGGGCGGTGGCTGCCCGATGAGCTCCTGCGGCCGGGCTGGGAGAGCGCTCTATCCCAGCGCTTTCCTGATGCTATAAAGGCCCACATGACGGATGCTCTGCGACCACCCGGCACGACCCCCACCCTGGAGGACGTGGCGCGGGCGGCCGGTGTCTCGCGCGCGACGGTCTCCCGGGTCATCAACGGGATTCGTAACGTCGACCCGGCGATCCAGGAGGCCGTACGGCAGGCGGTGTCGGTCACCGGCTACACGCCCAATCGCGCCGCCCGCTCGCTCGTCACCCGCCGCACGGACGCCATCGCGCTGGTGGTGTCGGGCGCCGGCGTGGAGCCGGAGGGGGAGGGCTCAGCCGATGAGGGGTCCTTCACCGCCCAGGTCTTCGCCGACCCGTTCTTCGGCCGCGTGGTGACCGGGGTGGTCAACTTTCTCCGGCCACGGGGGATGCATCCGGTGCTGATGTTCGCCGAGACCTCGCGGGCCCGGGAGGACGTGGTGGCGTATCTGCGCCAGGGCAGCGCCGACGGTGCGCTGATCGTGTCGACCCACGCGCAGGACCCGCTGCCCGGCCTGCTCACGGACGCCGGGCTGCCCGCCGTGCTGTACGCACGCCCCACCCGCCCCGTACGGATCAGCTACGTCGATCTGGCCCACCGGGACGGGGCGCGGCTGGCCGCGGACCATCTGCTGGCACGCGGCTGCCGCCGGATCGCCACGATCAGCGGACCGCTGGACGTACCCGCGGGGCAGGAGAGACTCGCGGGGTTCCAGGCCGCGATGGAACGGCACGGGTACCCGGACGTCCCGGTCGCGGAGGGGCAGTTCACCCAGGAGAGCGGCGAGGCCGCGATGGAGCGACTGCTCGCGGAACACCCCGGGCTGGACGGGGTGTTCGCGGGAAACGACCTGATGGCGACGGGTGCGTGCCATGTGCTGCGGGAGCACGGCAGGCGGGTTCCTGAGGACGTCGCGGTGATCGGCTTCGACGACAGCAGCGCCGCGTCGGCCTGCCGTCCGCCGCTCACGACGGTGCGGCAGCCGGTGGAGGACATGTCGGCGGAAATGGCGGGTCTGCTGCTCGACCGGCTGGCCACGCCGACGAAGCCGGCGACGTCGGTGATCTTCGAACCGGTGCTGGTCGTCAGGGATTCCGCGTAATACGCACAGCTCGCAGGTCCAGGAGGACGGCACCGGGCACCACCGGAGCGCGATCCGACGTGGGAGGTCCGGCGCTTATGCTCGCCGTATGGATCAGAGCGAAGTCCTCAAGCGAGTGATCGGCATCCTCACGGAGGCGGGCGAGATGCAGCGCCACGCCGAGGAGGACATCGATGGCGACCTGGACGCGGGCGAGAACATGGTGACGACCCTCCTCAACGAGACGATGCCGCACATCGCGATCCCCTCCGACGCCACCGTCGAGGAGATGGCCGCTCTGGTGGGGCGCGAGGTCGGCGGCGCCGTCGAACAGCTGGTCGGCGCGTTCACCCTGGCCTTCATCGCGCTGGCCCAGATCCATGACTCCGGGCAGGAGGACGTGACCTCCACCGATGTGCTCCAGGATCTGGCCCTGCGGGCGGAGGAGCTGAGCTCGGGCGAGGAGGGGCCGGATGAGCCTCTCTAGGCTCACCGCCCACCGCCCACCGCGCACGCTCACCGCTCACCGCGCACCGCTCGACCGCACCGCCCGACCGCTCGGCGCGCATCGCACTCCGCCCGCCGCGTACGGCGTACCGCGCACGTTCGACGGAGGGCTGAGGCAGGTCCGCGGCGGGCCACGGGGTTCCGTGGCCCGCCGCGGACTTTCCGGTCGCACCGACGGCGGGGCACGGGACGGTGCGGCGGGTCCATTTGGCGGTCAGCTCCGGTACACACCGAATTCGTAGAGCGAGTAGCCCCACGGCGTGCCGCGCTCGGTGGCACTCACCCGTACGTAGCGCGCCTCGCCCGTGATGTCGATGTCGTCGATACCGCCGTTGCCGTCGGTGACGGTCTCCAGGGTGGTCCAGTTCTCGCCGTCGTCCGAGGTCTCAAGGGTGTACCCCTTGGCGTACGCGGCCTCCCAGGCGAGCTGCACATGGTCGAACGCGGTCTTCTCGCCGAGGTCCACCCGCAGCCACTGCTGGTCCTCCCAGTCACTGGCCCACCGGGTGTCGAAGGATCCGTCGACCGCGTTGCCCGCGGGGCAGGGGCAGCCGGTGCTGTCCGGCTGGAAGGTGGACGCGGTCGCCTCCTTGCCCTCCGCCACGTTCGTACCGCTGACCTCCGGCGCGATGACCCGGAAGGACTTCGTCTCGATCCCGACGTTGCCGTTGCCGTCCGAGCTCTTGATGTAGACCTTCCACAAACCGAGGCGGTCGGGGGCGGTGACCTCGAAGGTGCCGTCGCCGTTGTCCGTGAACTCCGCGTCCACGAGCTGCTCGTTCTCGTCCACGTACTTGCTGTTCAGCAGGACCTCGTTCGTGAGCGCGTCACCGTCGGGGTCGGAGATCGAGGCCTTCACGGTGAACGGCTTGCCCGCCTGGACGGCCGAGTCGTTGTCCACCGTCAGGTCGGTGATCACGGGCGGCGTGTTGTCGCCCGACGTGTCGGCGCCGTACGCCTCCTTCACCGCGTAGTACGAGAGCCGCTTCTGGTCCGCCGGCAGCAGGTTGAACCAGACACCGCCGAAGTCGTACTCGGTGCCGTAGTGGAACAGCGTCGCGCCGAGCGCCACTCCGGTGTGGTCCGTGACGCACTGCCACGCCTTGCCGTACCCCTCGGCCTTCGCGACGTCGGTCGGCTCGTCCGGTATGCCGTTGGCGTCGTCGGGCACCTCCCACTCGCCCGCGGGGCCGCCCTCCGTGACGATGTAGGGCTTGTCGAAGCCTCCCTCCTCCCAGGTCTGCTTGATGTCGCAGACGGCGTCGTAGGAGTTCACGGCGTACAGGTCGAGATCCGGCGCGTTCTTCTTGTAGTACGGCCAGGCCCCGGTCCACGCGTCGGTCGATGTGACCGGGTGGTCGGGGTCCACCTCGTGGATCTTCTTGGTGATGTCGTTGACGAACGTCGTGTAGGCGTCGCGCTGCTGTTCGAGGACATCACCGCTGTAACAGTTCTGCAGGCCCAGCACGGATTCGTTGCCCACGTTCCACATGAGGACGCCCGGGTGGTCCTTGTAGGCGTCCACCCACTTGGGGAACTCGGCGAGCATGTCGTTCTTGTAATCGGTGTCGGTCAGGTAGTCGACACACCCGCCGCTGCCGGGACCGCCGCCGGGCTGGAGCCAGAAGCCGGCGACGACCTTGATGCCGTTCTCGGCCGCGCTGTCCAGCAGCGGTTCCGTCGTGGCGTCCGTGCCCCAGGTCCGGATGGTGTTGACGCCCATCGACTTGACGTCCGGCATGTACTTCCCGGCGTCGGCGACGTCAGGACCCCAGGTGAGTCCCTTCACGGTGTATGGCGAACCGTCGACGGTCAGGCTCCAGGCGCCCTGCGAGCCCTCGACCTTCACCACACTGCCGGCCGCCTGCGCGGCGGGCAGGGGCAGGGCGGCCGCTCCCGCGGCGACCAGGGCGGCGACGGCGAGACGCGCCGTCGTACGTCTGCGGCCGTGGGCCGTGGGGGTGAGACGTGGCAGTTTCATCAGGAGAGAGCTCCTCGTGGGGGAATGAGTAGGAGAGCGCTCTCCCTCAGGGGCGCGGTGCACCCATAAGGGAGAGCGGGGGCGGTCAGGTCAGGGAAGTTCGTAGTTCTCGTCCAGGGCGGCCCCCTCGTCGGGGTTGGTCTCGTCGTAGCCCCGGGCGTCGCACTGCAGGCCGCCCACGATGCAGTGGTCGACCAGCGTGTCCAGGGTCGCGTCGTCCCAGGCGTTGAAGAAGTCGTAGTGGAAGGAGTGCCCCGTGCCGCTGGCCAGCCTCACCTGCGACATATCGCCGTTGACCGGCCAGGCCATCTTGAACTCGATCATCGGCAGGGCGACGGGGTGGCTCTCCGGGCAGACGTTCTGGTTGGCACCCATCTGGATCGGATAGGCCATGTGGGCCTGGTGGTCGGGGGTGTCCAGGTGCTGGCCGTCCCAGCAACTGGGCGCCTGCATACGCAGGTTCAGCTGCGTGTCCTGGCTCGTCGGGCAGGTCTCCGGGAACTCGTAGTTGAAGTAGTCCTCACCGCACTCGTACCCCTCGACCATGCCCGGGTGGTTGCGGAACTCGTCGGCGGTCTGCATCGGGTTACCGACGACGAAGCGCAGCCCCTTGGGGAACGGCCGCACGGTGCGGTAGTCGGTGACGCCCGCCTTGTAGTAGATGGTCTGCGGACCGACCGGGCGCACCTCGTCGTCCCCGTCGTACAGGGTCGGCATCCAGTACGCGGAGAGGTCGCCGGGCGCCTTGCAGGCCGTGCCACCCTCACCGAGCGAGGCCGTGGTGCTGTTCTCGTCGGTGGAGTCGTTCCCCATGAACGTGTGGTTGTGGGACTTGTCGGTCGCACCGGGGAAGACGATCGGGTCGACCGAACCGGTGTGGGTGACCGAGCAGTTCGCCTGGAACTCGTGGAAGTACCGGTGGGGCGGGATCTCGGTGGACGGCTCCACCCCGGTGACCGGCGGATCTGCCGGAATGTACCCGTCGCCGTCGGGATCGTCTCCCGAAGGAACGGGGTCGGCCGCCGCCATGACGTGGCCCTGCTGCATCCCCTTCATGACGTGTGACGCCGCGGCCGGCTCACCGGCTGCCTTCGAGGCCGCCTCGGCCGTCGGGACACCGGCGCGAGTGATCGCCGTGAGCCCCATGACGACCAGGGCGAGCGCGGTCGCCACGACGAGGGTGGACACCAGGGTGGTTCTGCTGAATCGTTCGGCCATGCGGACCTCCATGCCGCTCTGCGTCCGCACACATCGGGTGCGCGGTGGGGGGAGAGTGGAGCTGGATGGTGCATTGTGCGAAACCTTGGGAGAGCGCTCTCCCAAGGCGGTGCCAGTGTTATGCCGCAGATGCGAACATGTCAAGAGTGCGTGAACGGTGCGCAGTGCAACGGAAGTTGCCGCGAAAGGCATCAGGCCCTTGTCCCGAAGAGCTCTTCGGGACAAGGGCCTGATGCCCTCGACCACGGTTCAGCGGTCACACGGATCACGCAGGCGCGTCCTCCAGGTCGCCGATGACGAGGTCCGCCGTGCGGACGGCGTACCAGACGTCCTGGCTCCCGCCGCTCGCCCAGTTCTCGGTCAGCACCACGGTGGCGTGTCCTGCACCGCTGCCCGCGTAACGCAGCGACCGGCTCGCCGGCACGTTCTGCGCGCGGAAGACGGGATCCGCGTCGTGCTGATCCGCCCACGCGTCCAGCCGCGCGTCCAGCTCGGGAGCGAGGTACCGGGCGCGCACCTGCTCGGGGGTCAGGTCGCCCTGGCCGAGCACTGCCTGGCGGTAGGCCTGGAAGAAGGCGTCGACCTGGGCCTCGGCCCGGGTCTCCCGGAGGAACGTGGCGGCGCCGGGCGGCGAGACGGCTTCGTGGGCGGTCGCCTGCCCGGCGGGAGCGGTGACAAGGACGACGGCCGCGGCCGCGAGGGCGGCCAGGACGGGGCGCAGCTTCACGTGACTCTCCAGGATCGGGGAACACTTCCGCCGCCCAGGCAACACCACGAGGTCACGGCGGGGACGTTCCGACGCAGCCCTTCACCCGCACGGCGCCGCCACCCGCACGGGAGCCCGGATCTGCTGCGGCAGGGAGCCACACTCCGCCGCAGCAGACCGGTCATGTCCCGCCGGGCGGAACCCGGCGGGACGGCTGTCAGGCCGTGTGGAGGGTCAGCCCGTAGGTGTTGAGGATCTCGTTGATGGGCTGGTGCCAGGTCTCACCACCGCCGCTGCAGTCGCCCCAGCCGCCCGAGGTGACGCCCTGCGCCTGGTCGCCGCTGATGAACGAGCCGCCCGAGTCGCCCGGTTCGGCGCAGACGCTGGTCTTGGTCATCTCGTGGACAGCGCCCTCGCTGTAGTTCACGGTCTCGTTGGTGGCGAGGACGTTGCCGCAGTGCCAGCCGCTGGTGGAGCCGGAGCGGCAGATCGAGGCGCCGATCGGGGCCTCGGCCGAGCCGCGTACCAGCTGGTCGGAGATGGTGCCCCAGCCCAGGACCACGGGCTCGGTCCACCAGCCGTTGCCCACGCTCACCCAGGCGTAGTCGTTGTCGGGGAAGGACGAGCCCTGGAAGGAGCCGATGTCCGAGCCGTCCCAGCCCCTGACCCCTCCGCCCGCCTGGCCGCAGTGGCCCGCCGTGACGAAGCCGCCCTGCACCGAGAAGCCTATGGAGCAGCGGACGTTGCCGGTGTAGTACGGGTCGCCGCCGACCGTTCCCGCGGCGAAGGTCCGGGGGGCCTCGGCCGTCTTCTTCACCGTGACGGGGCCGGCCTCGCGCGCCTTCGCGACGAACGCGCGGACATCGTTGTCACCCTGCTCGGATGCGACGACGTTCACCACGACGCTGTTGGCCCGGGGATCGACGTGCCAGCTGCTGACGCCGCCGGGTGCGGGCAGCGCGTCCAGCTGCTCCTTGACGGCGTCGAGCTCGCGCGCCGTGTGGTCGACGACCCGGACCTCGGCGCCGGTCGCCCGGACGTCGCCGGTCCTGGCGCTGTCCGTGACGGCGACCGTCAGCCGGCCACTGTCCGCGTCGTACCACGAGCCGCCGAACGAGCTTCCGGCAGCGCTCCGCGCCGTACCCTGCAGAGCCGTTGCCGCGTTTTCCGAGGTGAGCCGCGCCTTTGCCTGAGTCTGCGTCAGTCCGAGGTCGCGCTGCATGGCCGTGATGAGTCCGGCCGATGCCTGAGGCGCGGCGGCGGAGTCGGTGTCCGCCGCGGAGGCCTGGGCCAGGCCGGCGGTCGCACAGGTGCCGATGATGAGCAGTGCGGAGAGACCGGTCCGCACCAGCGTCGTCTGTCTCAAGGGAGTGCCCCTTCTGTTGTTCCAGCTTCGTGGGGGTGGAACAGAAAGCATCCGAGAGCGAGCTGAGAGCGCTCTCAGCTGTGCCACTACGGACTGTAGTCCAGTTCGATAGGCAGGTCCATGCCAATGACAACGCTGTCGGTCAACCAGGTCACCGAGGTGAATCGGCGGGGACCCACGGCCTGTCGGTCCGGCACCGGACCACGGAGCACCGATCCTGGACGCACCTTCCCGACCCGCCGCACAGGAAGCTCGGTGAGAGCATGACAGCAGGCCCGTCCCCGGCAGCCGGCGTGCACGTACCGGATACGAAGCTCGCGGCCGAGGCCACCGCGCTCGTACGTGACACGACCGACGACCTCGTCTACCACCACTCGCACCGGGTCTTCCTCTTCGGCGCGCTCCAGGGGCGCCGGCGCGATCTCTCCTTCGATCCGGAGCTGCTGTACATCGGCGCCCTGTTCCACGACCTGGGACTGGGCGAACGCTTCCGTGACAGCGGCCGGCGCTTCGAGGTGGACAGTGCGGACGAGGCACGTCGTTTCCTGCGGTCCCACGGGGTGCCGGAGGACAGCGTGCGGCGGGTATGGACGGCCATCGCCCTGCACACCACCCCGGGCATCCCGCAGTTCATGGAACCCGAGGTGGCGCTGGTGACCGCCGGCGTGGAGTACGACGTACTCGGCATCGGGTACGAGCACGTCTCCGACACCGACAGGGCCGCGATCGTCGCGCTCCATCCACGGCCGGACTTCAAGCGGCGGATCCTCGCCGCGTTCACCGAGGGCATCCGCCCGAAACCGGAGACGACGTTCGGCAACGTGAAGGCCGATGTCCTCCAGCACTGTGTTCCCGGCTTCGAGCGCGGGGACTTCGTACGCACCATTCTCGAATCGCCCTGGCCCGAGTGAGGCGCGTGGCTTCGCTCCCGCCTATCGCAGAGCGGGCTGACTCCGCAGCACGGGGATGTCGGCGAGTTCCCGCACGGTGGCCATGTCGCTGAAGGGCAGCAGCGAGTCGCCGACGATCTGGTAGGGCTCGCTGCCCTTGCCCGCGATCAGGACGATGTCCTCGGGCCCGGCCTCCGACAGGGCGAAGGCGATGGCCCCGCGGCGGTCGGCCAGGCGTTCGTACGGGGTCGCGGTGTCCTCGATGCCAGGGACGACCTGGTCCGCGATGGCCTCGGGGTCCTCGTTGCGCGGGTTGTCCGAGGTGAGGACGCACAGGTCGGAGTAGGTCCCGGCGATCGTGCCCATCTCGGCCCGCTTGGTGGTGTCCCGGTCCCCGCCGCAGCCGAAGACGGTGATGACCCTGGCCCGGGCGAAGCCGCGGATGGTGCCGAGCACCTTGTTCAGCGAGTCCGGGGAGTGCGCGTAGTCCACGATCACCGAGGTGCCGCCGGAAGTCGTGACGCGTTCGAAGCGGCCGGGGATCTGCGGCATCCGTTCGAGCGCGGCGACCAGCCCGGCGAGGTCGTGCCCCAGGGTGTGGCAGGCCGCCACCGTGGCAAGCGCGTTGGAGACGGAGAACCTGCCGGGGGCGGGGATCGCGGCCGGGTACTTCCGGCCGTCGTGATGGAGCGTGAAGCGGGTTCCCGAGGCGTCGACGACCAGATCGGTGGCCCGGTAGTCGGCGTCGGTGTCGAGGGCGTACGTGGTCACCCGGCCCGGCATCAGCGTTCCGATGCGCGCGCCCACCGGGTCGTCCGCGTTGACCACGGCGTGCTTGCACAGCCCTTGGAAGAGCCGGAGTTTGGCGTCCCGGTAGTTGTCCATCGTGCCGTGGTCGTCGAGGTGGTCCTGGCTCAGGTTGGTGAAGACCCCCACGTCGACGAACGTACGGTCGACCCGGTGCGTCAGCAGGCCCATGGACGTGGCCTCCAGCACCACGGTCCCGACCCCGCGGTCACGCATGCACCCCAACAGGTACTGCAGGTCGGGGGATTCCGGGGTGGTCAGCACCGACCGAGGCATCGGGATCAGCTCGTCGCCGATGCGGCTTCCCGCGGTGCCGATGACCCCGGCCCTGGCCCCCTCGGAGATCCGCAGCACCGACTCGACCATGTACGAGACCGAGGTCTTGCCGTTGGTGCCGGTGATCGCCACCATGTCCATCTCCCGCCCCGGCTCGCCGTAGTACCGGGAGGCGGTGACAGCTGCTGCGGTCCGGGTGTCCGGCACCTGTACGACACAGACGTCCCCCGCCATCGCGGGCGGTGCGCAGCCGTCCTCCACCAGGACCGCGACCGCGCCCCGGGCGAGGGCGGGGGCGACCGCTCCGGGGCCGCCCTCCAGGTGCCCGGGCACCGCGATGAAGAGCGATCCCGGCGCCACCCGGTCCGCGTCGAACGCGGTCCCCGCGGTGATCTGTGCCTTCTCCGGGTCGCCCTGGAGGATGTGGTGGTTCTGTCCGGCCAGCAGCTCGCTCAGCTTCAAGGTGATCCCTTCGAGGGGTGGCGGGGCCGGGGTGCGGCCCTCGCCGGAACGCAGCGACGGCGGTGCGCCGAAGCTGCGGTGGTGAAGTGGAGCGCGTACGAGGTGGAAGCGGGGCGCACGGGGCGCGGGCACGGCTGACGGGCGTCGCGCCGGGCGGTGACAGAACCGCTGAAGGTCGCTAGCCGTGTCCGTGCAGGGCGTAGCCGTGTCCGTGCAGAGCGGGACGACAGCTCGCGGGCACACCGGGGGCGGCCTGGTGCAGGCACTTCCCTGTGACGTCGGTGTAACCCATGGGGCGAGTGTACGTCCGCGGGGAGAGCCGGGGAACGGGGCCGTGCGCAGGGGTGATCTCGGGTGATCCCGCCGCCGACCAGCGCCCCTGCCGTACCGGGAGCGCCCGTCGCTGGTCGCGTCGGCGCCGCCCGGGATCGCCTTCCGTTGCGTCCCCGCCCGGACCGGAGTGGAATTGCGTACAGGGGGACCCGGAGGAAGGGGTACGCCATGACCGACAGCGACCGGGGGGACGACGTCTACCAGCCGCAGGAGCCGGAGGCCTCGGACCCCGATGACCTGCTGGACATCGAGGACACCCTGGACACGACCGGGATCACCGACGTCCTGGACGAGGGGTACTCCCCGCCCGAGCGGCCGTGGGCGGTCCAGGACAAGGGCACCACCGCCTCGGAGCAGCACACGGGCGAGTCCCTCGACAGCCGCTTGACCAGAGAGGTTCCCGAGGACATCGACCCTGCCCAGGACGGCCCCGGGGATCTGGCCGACGGGGACGGGGAGCTCTACGACACCGAGGTGGGTACGGACCGCGCGGGCAGGCTCACTCAGGAGGGTGACGGTCATGTGCCGTCCACCCTCACCGCACAGGACGTCGGCATCGATGGTGCGGCGGCGTCCGCCGAGGAGGCCGCGATGCACCTGGTCCCTGAGGAGCGGGACCTGTTCGGTTAGCGCCCTTCGGGGCGCGGCCGACTGCTGACGCCGGTCCGCGTGACCGGGCCCGGGGCGCCGCTGTCCTGGGCGGCCAGGATCTGCTGGAGGTTGTTGCCGGCGAAGGCGCTCACGCGGGATGCCGCACAGTCCTACCGCGCCGCAGGGATGCCCACGCGGCCGACCGAGCGGTCGAAGGCGGTCAACAGGAGGTAGAGCACGCCGGCGCCGAGCATGACCCAGGCGAGCTGATGCATTCCGCCGGTGTCCGCGCGCTGCCCGAAGGAAGCGGCGGCTGTGGCGGAGGCGACCATCGAGCCCATGTAGGCGAAGGTGCGCAGCAGGCCGGCCGAGGAGGCGGTGCGCTCGGGATCGGCCTGGAAGTAGACGGAGTTCTGCAGGGCCAGGTTGTTCAGCCCCTGCGGGACTCCGAAGATCAGGGCGACCAGGATCAGCATCCATACGGGGCTCTCGCCGGTGAGCGTCAGCATGACCACGCACGCGACGATCTGCCCGGCCGCGCCGACGAGCAGCTTGCCGCGCACGCCCTTGCGCCGCCCGGAGAGGACCGAGACACCGATGGCCAGCAGGAACATGGGGATCTGCACCAGTCCCGCGTGGAAGGGCGAGAGCCCGAAGCCCTCCTCCGTCCACTGCGTGAACCCGTAGAGGAAGGAGTAGGCGACGACGTAGGCGACCAGCGCGCGGCCGTAGGTGACCAGCAGCGGGGTGTTGCCTCCCAGGACGCGCAGGTCGATGAACGGGGTGGCGGCCCGCAGCTCCCGCACCGCGAAGGCGGCGCCCATGACGACGGCGATCACCAGCAGATACCAGTCGCGCAGATGCAGGTTCATCAGGAAGAGCAGCAGCGAGATGAGCATCACCGCGAACAGGCCCATGCCCGGCAGGTCGAGCTGGGCGCTCAGCCGCCCACGCTGTCGGGAAACGCCCGTACCCGCCGCCTTGGGCAGCCGCAGGAACCCCAGCAGCACGGCGGCGGCGGCCAGCGGCACATTCAGCGCGAAGGTGGCGCGCCAGCCGCCCAGCCCGATCAGCAGGCCGCCCAGCAGCGGGCCGATGACGGCGATGGTCTGGTTGGCGACCGCCAGGGCGGTCAGCACTCCCCCGGGGCTGTCCCGTCCGGTGCGCTCGGCCTCGCTCCGCACCAGCGCCATCGCGGCGGGATAGCCGGCGCAGGTGCCGAAACCGAGCAGGACGCGCGCGCCGATCAGCACTCCCAGATTCGGTGCCAGGGTGCCTACGACGCCGGCGAGGCCGACGAGGCCGGTGCTGAGGAGGAAGAGCCTGCGCGGCCCGAAGATGTCGATGAGCCGTCCCACGACCGGCTGCCCTATGGCGGTGGCCAGATAGAGGGCGGAGACCAGCCACGCGGTCTGCGAGACGGGCGCTCCCAGGGCCCTGCCGATGGGCACGAGGGCGACGGCGATGATCGTCGAGTTGATCGGGTTCAGGACCGAGCCCAGCATCATCGGCGGCAGGAGCCGCCGGTCGAATCCCGGCTTGTCCGACTCCTCGGCGTCCTGCGTCCTGGCGTCAGTCATGGGTCAGCCGCTCCAGTACGGACATGGCGGCGATCACGGTCCTGCGTTCCTCTTCCGTGCACTTGTCCTGCAACTGTCCGGCCAGCCATTCGGTCCTGGCCTGCCGCCCCTCCTCCACCCGTCGGCGCCCCTCCGCGGTCAGCGCGATCAGCAGGCGTCGCCCGTCCTCCGGATCGGGGCTCCGCTCCACCAGTCCCCTGGCGGCGAGCGAGGCGACCGTCGACGTCATCGACTGGTGCCGCACCCCCTCGGCGGAGGCCAGCTCACTGGCCGTGACGCCCTCCTTGCCCGACAGACGGGCCATGACGGATGCCTGGCCCAGGGTGATGTCCTCGACCTCGGAGGCGTTCAGGATGCGGCGCCGCAGGCGGCTGATGACGGCGCGGACCTCACGCGACGCCTGGATCGCCGAGGGCGGCAGGCCGGGATTCTCGCTCATATCCTCCACGCTAACGCCTACAGGATCACTTGTACAGTTTCACCTGTACAGAATGAACTGGGTATTTTCCGGCCTCCGGCAAGCTCCTCCGACCGGCCGAAAGCCGCCGCTGGACCGCCCGGAGCCCCGAAAACGCTTGGACGCCGACAGCCCGCCCACGGGAGACTCCTCTTCCCCCGGATCTCTCGCCCCGTAGCAACTGGCCGCGAAACGACATGAGGACGGCATGGGATCGCAGCAGTCTCACAACACCGGACCCGGCAAGGGTCCGGTCCGGCTCGCACTCCGTCACTACCTTCGGGAGCTGTCCCGCCAGCGCCGGCTCTCCGTTCCCGCGCTCGCACTCCCCGCCCTCGGCAACATCGGCATCACCTACATCGCGCCCCTGGTCGTGGCCAAACTCGTCGGCCGGATCGCCGAGGGCGGGGCCATCGGCGTCCGCGAGGCACTCCCCTACGTCGGCGTCTTCGCCGGAGTGCTGCTCCTGGCGGAAGCCATGTGGCGGGTGGGTCTGCACTGCCTCAACCGCGTCGACGCCCGCGGTATCGAGCACCTGTATGTCACCGGCATGGACGAACTGTTCGCCAAGGACGCCTCGTTCTACCAGGACAACTTCGCGGGATCGCTGACCAAGAGGGTGCTGAGCTTCGCCTCCCGCTTCGAGGAGTTCATCGACACCCTCACGTTCAACGTGGTCGGCAGCCTGGCACCGCTGCTGTTCGGCACGGTGATCCTCTGGAGCTACGATCCCCTGCTGGTGGCGGGCCTGCTGACGATGATCGCGCTGACCGCCGTGTGCGCCGCACCGCTCATCCGACGCCGCCAGAGGCTGGTCAACCGGCGCGAGGAGGCGATCGCCCGGGTCGCGGGCCATGTGTCCGACGCGCTGATGAACATGGACACCGTGCGCGCGTTCGCGGCCGAGGAACGCGAGGCGGCCGAACACCGGGCACGCGTCGCCGAGTCCCGGCGGCTGATGCTGCGCTCGTGGGACTACGGCAATCTCCGTATCGACACCCTCGTCGCGCCGATGTCCGTACTCACCAACGGACTCGGCCTGCTTCTCGCCGTGGGGATCGGGGCCGGCACCGGCAGTGTGGAGGCGATCGTCGTCGCCTTCACGTACTACACGGGGTCGACCCGCATCATGTTCGAGTTCAACCAGATCTACCGCCGCATCGAGAGCTCGATGACCGAGGCAGCCCAGTTCACCGAGCTGCTCCTCGTCCCGCCCACCGTGCTCGACCCCGAGACACCCGAGCCGTTGGCCCAGAACGCCGCGGACGTCCGCTTCGAGAACGTCACCTTCGCCCATGACGGAGGCAGGCCGATCTTCGACGGACTGGAACTGGACGTGCACAGCGGGGCGAGAATCGGCCTCGTCGGGCGGTCCGGCGGTGGCAAGACCACGCTCACCCGGCTCCTGCTCCGGATGGCCGATGTACGGTCAGGGCGCATCCTGATCGGCGGTCAGGACATCAGCAGGCTGCGCCAGTCCGACCTGCGGAGCCTGATCGCGTACGTCCCGCAGGAACCTGCCATGTTCCACCGCACCCTGCGCGAGAACATCCACTTCGCCCGCCCCGGAGCGACGGACGCCGAGATCCGCGCAGCCGCCGACGCCGCTCATGTCACCGAGTTCGCCGACCAGCTCCCGGCGGGCTTCGACACGATGGTCGGGGAGCGCGGCGTCAAGCTCTCCGGCGGGCAGCGCCAACGGGTCGCCCTCGCGCGGGCGATCCTGCGCGACGCGCCGATCCTGCTGCTGGACGAGGCGACCAGCGCGCTGGACTCCGAGAGCGAGACCCTCGTACAGCAGGCGCTGTGGCAGCTGATGGAGGGCCGGACCGCGCTGGTCGTGGCACACCGCCTGAGTACGGTCGCCGCGATGGACCAGCTCATCGTGCTCGACCAGGGCCGCATCGTCGAACAGGGCACGCATCACGAGCTCCTGCTCACCGACGGTGCCTACGCCAAGCTGTGGCACCACCAGTCCGGCGGATTCCTCATGGACACCGCCAACGGGGCGCCGGGGTGACGACACCACGACCGGCTGGAGGTCCATCGAGTACTCGACGGACCTCGCCCGCACGGCGGAGGCACGTTCCAGCCCCGGATACCGGCAGCTTGACCGGCGGGACGGGGGGCTGGGCAAGGCGGGACCGCGGCGGGGCCGGGCGAAGAAGAACGGTGTGTTGCACGAGGCCGCATTCCCTGGACGCCGACATGTGCGTCTGCAAGGCTCCGGGCGTCCCCGTGCCCACCCCCGGAAAGGGAGCAGAACCTTGACGACCTACCGGTCCCTCGGCCGTACGGGCGTGAAAGTCAGCCCGCTGACACTCGGCGCCATGAACTTCGGCGCCTGGGCCAACCCCGACCACGACGACGCCGTCAAGATCATTCACCAGGCACTGGACGCGGGTGTCAACGTCATCGACACCGCGGACGTCTACTCGCGGGGCGAGAACGAGGAGATCGTCGGCAAGGCACTCGCGGACGGCCGCCGCGACGACGTGTTCCTCGCGACCAAGTTCCACGGCCGGGTCGACGACAACCCGCACCATCAGGGCAACTCACGGCGCTGGATCCTCAAGGCCGTCGAGAACAGCCTGCGGCGCCTGGGCACCGACCACATCGACCTGTACCAGGTCCACCGGCCCGATCCCTCCACCGACTTCGAGGAGACCCTTGGAGCCCTGGACGATCTCGTGCACCAGGGAAAGATCCGCTACTTCGGCACGACGACCTTCGAGCCACATCAGATCGTCGAGGGGCAGTGGGCCTCCGAGCGTCTGCGTCTGCGACGCCCCGTCACCGAGCAGCCCCCGTACTCCCTCCTGGCCCGGGCGGCCGAGCGCGCTGTGCTCCCCGTCGCCGAGCGGTACGGGCTGGGCGTCCTGCCCTGGAGTCCGCTGGCCGGCGGCTGGCTGTCCGGCCGCTACCGCAAGGGGGACCCGGCGCACGCCGAGTCCAGCCGCCTGGAGCGCCAGCCGCACCGTCACGACCCCGCGCTGGAGGCGAACCGGCGCAAGCGCGAGGCGGCGGAACAGCTCGGGGAGCTCGCCGACGAGGCGGGGCTGTCCCTGATCCACCTGGCGCTGGCCTTCGTCCTTGAGCACCCGGCCGTGTCCACGGTGATCATCGGTCCGCGCACCCAGGAGCATCTGGCGAGCCAGCTCGGCGCCGCGGATGTGCGCCTTTCGGGGGATGTGCTGGACCGGATCGACGAGATCGTGGCCCCCGGGGTCACGATCAGTGCGGCCGACGAGGGCTACCGGCCGCCGTCCCTGACCGATGCGTCCGCGCGTCGCCGCGGAGCGGCCGGCCACTGATCACGCCCGCCGGGCTGTCCCCTCCCCTCCAGGAGAGGGGACCCCGGCCCACTCCCCCGCGTCCGACGTCGTCACCTGTACCGGGCATGCGAACATGGCCGGGCTGCGTACGGATACCCGCCCGGGCGCCGCCCGTCCGCCCCGGCTCGGGCCCGCCCGGCGACAGAGCTCGTCGACCGCAAGGAGTGGAGCACCGCATGCCCACCAGCCCTTCGTCCGGACCCACCGCGCAGATCGGCGTCACCGGACTCGCCGTCATGGGCAGTAATCTCGCCCGCAACTTCGCCCGTCACGGCCACAGCGTGGCCGTCCACAACCGCACGGCGGCCCGCACTCGGGCTCTCGTCGACGCGCACGGCTCCGAGGGGAACTTCGTCCCCGCCGAGACCGCCGAGGAGTTCGTCGCCTCGCTCGAGAAGCCGCGCCGCATCGTGATCATGGTCAAGGCCGGTGAGGCGACCGACGCCGTCATCGAGGAGTTCGCCGCTCTGCTGGAGGACGGCGACGTCCTCATCGACGGCGGCAACGCGCACTTCGAGGACACACGGCGCCGTGAGAAGGCCATGCGGGAGCGGGGCATCCACTTCGTCGGCACCGGCATCTCCGGGGGCGAGGAGGGCGCGCTGAACGGGCCGAGCATGATGCCCGGCGGATCGGTGGAGTCCTACGCCTCGCTCGGGCCGCTCCTCGAAAGCATCGCCGCCAAGGCCGACGACGGAACGCCCTGCTGTACGCACATCGGTCCTGACGGTGCCGGGCACTTCGTCAAGATGGTGCACAACGGCATCGAGTACGCGGACATGCAGCTCATCGCGGAGGCGTACCAGCTGCTCCGCGACGTGGCGGGGTACTCCCCCGCGCAGATCGCGGACATCTTCCGCACCTGGAACACCGGGCGGCTGGACTCCTACCTCATCGAGATCACCGCGGAAGTGCTCTCGCACGTCGATGCGGCGACCGGGAAGCCCTTCGTGGACGTCGTGCTCGACCAGGCGGAGCAGAAGGGCACCGGCCGCTGGACCGTGCAGATCGCCCTCGACCTCGGTGTTCCTGTCTCCGGCATCGCCGAGGCCGTCTTCGCCCGCTCCGTCTCCGGCCACGCCGCCCTCCGCGAGGCCTCACGCCACCTCGCAGGACCAACGGCCGACAAGCTCGGCAAGGACGAGGCGGCGGCCTTCGCCGACCAGGTCGAGCAGGCGCTGTACGCCTCGAAGATCGTCGCCTACACGCAGGGCTTCCACGAGATCGCGGCAGGCAGCGAGCAGTACGACTGGAACGTCGACCTCGGCAAGGTCGCCGCGATCTGGCGCGGCGGATGCATCATCCGGGCCGCGTTCCTCGACAGGATCACCGGCGCCTACGAGGCCCAGCCGCAGCTACCGAGCCTCCTCGCGGCCAAGGGCTTCGCCGAGGAGATCGCCGCCGCACAGGACGACTGGCGCACCGTGATCGCCACCGCCGTCACCCAGGGCGTCCCCACCCCCGCCTTCGCCGCCACCCTCGCCTACTACGACTCCCTGCGCGCCGAACGCCTGCCGGCCGCACTCACCCAGGGTCAGCGCGACTACTTCGGCGCACACACCTACCACCGCACCGACCGCCAGGGCACCTTCCACACCCTCTGGGGCGGCGACAAGGCCGAGGTCGAGAGCTGACCGAGACCCTTCGGCGCAACGGAACCGGACCGGCCGCGTGGGACCGGGCTCTCGCGGCCGGCCGGCCCTTCAGGGCTGACTTCGCCGCGCGGTCGGCCTTTCCGCTTCGGGCATCTGCCAGCAGGAGTTACACGCGAGAGGTGCGCTCGGATCGCGAGCGTCCGGCTTTGCGCGTGTGATGGGGGTAGCCGTGCGTTGTCGCGAGTCGTGGGTGGCTCGTCGGCCCGAGCGAGAGAAGGAGAATGCCATGCCCGCAGGATCCGGCCCCAAGCGTGAGCGCCAGTACGAGCACATCAAGGAAGGCGCCGAGAGGCGCGGCACCTCCGAGGAGCGGGCGAAGGAGATCGCCGCCCGCACGGTCAACAAGGAACGGGCCCGATCAGGAGAGTCGGACTCGGCGAGCAAGACGTCGACGCGCGACCCCAAATCAGCTCCTCAGCGTGGCGGGCAGCGCTCACACACCGGCCCCGGAGGGCCGACCAGGGACCAGCTCTACGCGGAGGCCAGGAAGAAGAACATCGACGGCCGCTCATCAATGACCAAGGACCAGCTGAGCAAGGCGCTGGGCCGCTGAGCCCGCCCTCAGGTATCCGGTCCGCACCGGTGGTTCTTGGGTGGCATCGGAGCGGCCTGCCCGGCTCACGGGCTTCGCCCCGGCCCCGGACGGCCGGGAGTCGGTTCGGACGTCGCCATCCGGTCGGGCGGCCGTCGGGTCCATCCGTCGATGCCCGTGGCCGAGTGCTCGGGTGACGCGTTTCAGACGGTCGGAGTGGGAGGACCGAAGGCTCCGTGCCCGTAGCTTGCGCTGAATCACGCCGGCCGGCGGGCGGAAGGAGAAGCGCTGTGCCTCGATCAGACCGATGGTCTCCGCGATGAACTCGTGGAGGGGCATGGCGAGTTCGTTCCTGGCGGTGTTCGCCGCGGCCGACGCGCCGCTATGGGCGCGGCAGGTATGCGAGGCGATGGGTTGCCGGGCGGCTACGGCCGTGGCTGGGTGAACAAGCCCTGCTCGGTCTCGGTCAGGATTCCGCGCTCGGTCAGCCGCTTGAGTTTGAGGCGGGTGTTGTTGATGTTGTTGGGCGCGATCTCCAGGAATCCCGTGGCCAGCCCGCTTGCCCCTCCCGAAAGGAAGAAGCGGCCATCAGCTCACGTACCGCCCGCTCAGAAGAGCGAGAGCCTCCGCGTGACGCGATTGTTGGCGGCGCGGTGTACAGCACGAGATGCTGGTCGCGCTCGGTGAGCGCCAGGGAGTCGCCGACCGCTGATTGACCGATCAGTGAGGGGAGCCCGGAGTCGGGTCTTCCCTGGCTGGGAACATGAGGCATGCCGACCTGGCCGAGGCCAGGAGCTACCCCGCCGTGGCCGGGGCCGCTTCGGGCATCAGATGTGTGGCGAACCAGCGGGTGCCGGCCTCCATCGACTCCTCGAATCCCCTGCCGGGCATGTAGAGGCTGTGGTGTTCCGCGTCGATGACCGTGAGCTGCTTGGGTCCGATCACCGCGTCGTAGAACTCCTGGACCAGCTCGGCCGGGATCAGGCTGTCGCGGGAACCGGTGATCATCAGCAGCGGGGTTGTGCCGATCCGTCCGGCGTACGGACGTACGTCGAACTCCACCGCGTGCTCGAGCGAGCGCGTCGTGAACGAGTTCATCCAGGCCTTCGGCAGCCCGGCCGGCCCGCTGATCATGTAGTCGTAGCCTTCCTGGGTGTCGACGAGCGCGAACACACCTGCCGCCGCGTCGGGGTGGCGCACGACGGGAGACAGCGACGGCCGTCCTCCTGCGAGCAGGGTCCGGCGCTCGACGTTGAACACCTCCCGGAAGGCAGCCAGGCCCTCCGAACCCAGGATGTGACGGGCGATCTCGGTCCCCGCGATCCAGGGAGCCTGCGAGACGACGGCTCTGACGCGGGTGTCGATTGCGGCGACGGCCAGCACGTGGCCACCACTGAAACTCGTCCCCCACAGCGCCACGCGGTCGGGATCGAAGGCGGTGTAGGACTGCGCGAACGTGATCGCCATCTGCATGTCCCGACATTGGGTGATCGGGTCGAACTCCTGGCGCGGCTCACCGTCGCTCGGCCCGAAGCCGCGGTGGTCATACAGAATCACACCGAAACCGTTGTCGGCCAGCCACTGGGCTGCCGGGGACAACCGGTCGGCGGAGTCGGCCATGCCGTGGGACATGATGACCACGGGCACCGGACCGCTCATCTGGTCAGGTACGTAGGCGGTGCCTCGCAGCGTGAGGGCGCCCTCGTACGAAGGGAACTCGATCTCTGTGTTCATGGTTGGTTCTCCTAGGGGTGCAGGGGCGGGCGACCGGTGACCTCACTGACCGCCGGAGCGGGCCAGGGCCCAGTCGTTGTAGTCCTTCTCGGAGGTCTCGCGCCGCATCCGGGCGGAGGTCTCGACGTCTTCGCCGACCAGGTACCGAAGCTGCGTGCTGTCGTCGCCGGCCACAGTGACGACGGCTTCGGCCACCGTCTGAGGGGTCGCGAGCCGGTGGGGCCACTCCTGCTCGAACGCACACCGCTCCCCATTTCGAGCGACGGCCTGGACGTGACCGTCCTCCACGACGATCCCCGGGCGCTCCTCGTGCCCGCCCTCCACCGCCTCGCAGGCAAGGAGTCGGTCACCGCGGCCGACTTCGCCGACGAACCCCTCGTGGCCTGCGCGGGGATGGCCGAGCTCTGGACCGGTTTCTGGCGGCTCGAACCCGGCCCGGACGGCAGCCCGGCTCCGCTCGGTCCCATGCTCGCCGACACCTTCGTGGACAAGCTCGAAGTGGTCGCCGAGGGCCGTGCCATCGCCCTCGTGCCCGCTGACGACCGACGCTGAGCACTCCGCGAGGACCTCGTCACCATCCCCGTCGAGGGGGTCGAACCCTGCCAGGTGGTGGTCGCCACCCGCTCTGCCGACGCCAACCCGCTCGTCGCCCACTTCCGTGAATCCGCGAAGAGCCTGCTCGTCCGCGAAGCCTGAGGCACCGGTCGGTCCTCGAAGCCCGAGGCGCCGGTTCAGTCCGCGAAGGCGGCCACGTACGACGCCACGCACGGCTGCGGGGTGGCCAGTGAGGTGACGATGTGGCCGTCGACGGTCACCGGCGGGTCCAGCGGCATCCGAAGCAGCCGCTCGGAGCGGGAGCGGGACTCGTCGAGCTGCTCGGCGGGTACCAGCGTCCAGCCCTCGGGGTCCCGGCCCACCTCGAACAGCACGTTGAGCAGGTCCCCGGTGGGCGTGCGCAGCGGGGTGACGGGCAGGGCGGCGAGGATCGCGTCATGCAGCGGCGCGTCACTGTCGCGGGCGGGGAGCCGCAGGCCGCGCGGATCGAGGTCGTGCAGGCTGACCGCGGACTTGCGGGCGGCGGGGTGCTCATGCGCGAGCACCGCGTGCAGCGGCTCGGACCAGGCGCGCACCACCGCCACCGCCGATGAGGTGAGCGCTCCGCGCACCAGCGCGAGGTCCAGCTCGCCGTCGCGGACGGCGTCGAGTCGCGCGGCTACCGGCAGGTCGACCAGTTTCGGCTCTGCGGGGCGTTCGCCGTCGCTCAGGCGGCCCACCGCCCGGTCGAGCCTGCGGGTGACACAGGACGCCACCCCGATCCGAAGCACGGCCGCCGGTTCTCCGGCGACCACCCGCACCCGGGCCGCCGCGGCAAGGGTCTTGCGGGACGCGGCGAGCACTCGTTCGCCGGCCGGGGTGAGCCGCACCCTGCGCGAGGTGCGGTCGAGCAGGCGCACGCCGAGCTCGCGTTCGAGCCGGGCGATCTGCTGGCTCACCGCCGGCTGCACTATGCCCAGTCGTTGCGCCGCGCGCCCGAAGTGCAGCTCCTCGGCAACGGTCACGAAGTACTGCAGCGCTCTCAGTTCCATCCCTCTGATCTATCACAGGATGTGATTGCTGCCGAGGGATTCTGGTCATTGTTCGCGCAGGTCACACGAGCTGTGATGGATGTGAACCCGCCGGAGCGGTCCTACCCACCGGGTGCTGCGACGCGGGAAATTGCGAACGGAGAACAAAGTGAGCACAACAACGCTCGGCGTCATCGGGACCGGCATGGTCGGTCTCGGGGCCGCCCGCCGCGCCGTCGACGCCGGCCTGAACGTCGTTCTGAGCAACTCCCGCGGCCCCGGGACCTTGTCCGATCTCGTCGCACAGCTCGGCGCGCGGGCCCGTGCGGCCACCCCGGCCGAAGCGGCGAGCGCCGGTGCTCTGGTCATCGCGGCAGTGCCGCTGGCCGCCCACGAGCGGCTGCCCCGGGCGGAGCTCGCCGGCAAGACGGTGATCGACCCGATGAACTACGCACCACATTCCGGCTTCGCCCTGCCGGAACTCGACAGCGACGAGCTGACATCGAGCGAACTGGTGCAGCGCCATCTCACGGATTCCCAGGTCGTGAAGGCCCTGCACAACATCGGCCCCAAGCAGTTGCTGGAGCTGTTCCGCCCGGCCGGAGCCCCCGGCCGCACAGCGCTGCCGCTGTCCGGCGACGACCCGCACGCCAAGGAGGAGGTGGCCGAACTGCTGGACGTACTCGGCTTCGACACGGTGGACCTCGGCGCACTGGCCGACAGCTGGCGCAGCGAACCCAACTCCCCGCTGTACGCCCTCCCGTACGTGGGCCAGCCGCCGGCCGGCCTCACCGTCACGGAATTCGTGTCCTGGGTCCAGCAGGCGACCGCCGTGCCCGTAACGGCGGCCCGGGTCAAGGAGCTCGCCGCCGCCGCGGTGCGGGGGCCCGCGGGTTTCCGGATGTAGCAGCCGGGTCGGCCGCGTCAGGGCCGGGGGGTGAGCTCGTCCTCCAACGCTGCCCGCGCGCCGCGCAGAGCGAGACGGAGCTGGTCCGGTGTCCGGCGGATCTGGGCCAGCAGGAGGCCGCCCTGGATGGCGGCCATGGTGAGGTCGGCCAGCTCCGTCACGTCCGTGTCCTGGCGCAGTTCACCGGAATCCTGCATCCGGTGCAGGCCATCGATGAGAGGTGCCTCCCAGCGCGCGAAGGCGTCCACGAAGGCCTGACGGGTCAGTTCGTCCCGCCCGCCCAGCTGGCTGGCCAATGAGCCGATCGCGCAGCCACCCACCGCGTCCTGCCGCGTCCCGTTGGCCACGATCGCGTCGAACCAGCGGTCGATGCCGGCCAGTGAGTCGATCTTCAGGAGCAGCGGTTCCTGCGCGGCCAGCACCGTGTCCACGGTGGAATGGACCACCGAGCGGATGAGGTCTTCCCGGTCGTCGAAGTAGTGGTAGAGCTGGCTGCGGCCGACCCCAGCGGCGCGTTCGACGTCGTCCAGCGTCACCGCTGCGACGCCGCGCTGCTGGATGAGGTCTGCCGCCGAATCAAGGATGCGCGCCCGAGTCGCGCGACCCCGCGTGGTGGTCGGCATGTGACCCATGAAGCCTCCCCCGCTCTCTGTATCTCACAGTACAGAAGTTCTGTACTTGCTGATACAGTCTGCCGCAGATTTTCTGTACTGGGCAATACAGTCCCGTGGGAGGCAACCGGGCGCCCCTCATGCCCTGGGCCCCTGCCCGGAGCCCTCCTGCCCGGGACCACCTGCCCAGGGCCCTCCTCATCGCACGGCCGAAAGGAATCCCGTGTTCCCTCACCGACCCACCGGGCTGCGGCGGCGCGCCGCCACGCTCGGCCTCACCACGCTGCTCGCTGCCGCCGTCACGGTCCCGGCGGCCCTCGCGGCCCCGACTCCGGCCGCCCCGGCCGGCACCACCGCGACACACCCCGACCACGCCACCGGCACCCGCCTCGGCAACGTACGCGTGCTCGCCCACTTCGACCGGGCTGCCGGCCAGGTCGCCGAGAGTATGGCGCTGGAGCCCGACGGCAGCGTGATCGTCGGCATGATCCCCGCCCGCCAGGTGGTGCGGGTGGCGCCGGACGGGGCCGTCCAAGTGCTGGCCACCATGCCGCTGCCCCCGGACGGCGGCACCACCACCCCCGTCGTCGGGAGCGCCCAGGTCACCGGGGTGGCCCGGTCCGACAGCGGCGACGTGTACTTCCTCTACCCCTCCGGGCAGGGCGGGCTGAACGGCATCTGGCAGCTCCGTCCTTCCGGGGAGACCCGGCTCGTCGTGCCGCTGCCTGCCGACACCTTCCCGAACGCACTGGCCATCGACAGCGAGCGGGGCCGCTTCCTGGTCACCGACTCCACCGGTGGGCGCATCTGGCAGGCACCTCTGCGCGGCGGCGAAGCCTCCGTATGGTCGGCGGACCCCGCCCTGGCGCCCGACGGCTTCTTCGGGGCCAACGGCATGAAGATCCATGACGGCGCCGTGTGGGCGAGCAACTCCGACCGCGGCACCGTCGTCCGCATCCCTCTCACCAGGAACGGCGGCTCCGGCCGCGCCGAGATACGGGCCACGGACCTGGAGGGAATCGACGACTTCGACTTCACCGGCCGGGGCACCGAGATCCTCGCCGCGATCAACGAGAGCAGCAAGGTCGTGCGAGTGGGCGCGGACGGTGCCCGGAGGACCCTGCTGGACGCCGAGGACGGATTGCAGGGGACCACGGGCGTCACCGTCCGAGGACATCGGGCCTATGTCACCAATGGCGCCAACCTGGCCGGAGACGATCCGACCCTGATGCTCGCGGACCTGCACCGGCGCTGACGCGCCCCTCGGGCTCATCCGGACGCCTGTGACCGGGTGATGCCGCACCCACCGTCGAGCCGATGCCCGGCCGGGTGGACAGGGCGATACTGGTCGTGACGGTCGCCCTGCCGCCGGGCCGACATCGGGCGTGGGCCGGCCGGCAGGGACCGCAACCGCACCTTGTCGATGTCTCCGAGGGGAGCCGTTCATGACCACGGCGAAGGACCTGTTCATCATCGCCATGGACCCGGAGCGTTCCGTGGGACAGGGTGACCTGTCGCTCGCGCTCGCGGGGGCCGAGCTGATCGATCTCATCGGCGCGGGGGCGGTTGCCCTGGACGGCGACCGCATCGTGCCGGGCGGACCGGCGACGCCTGACGACCGGCTCATGGGCGAGGCTGCGGCAGGGCTGACTCGGCAGGCACCCTACGAGCGCATCGACGACTGGCTCTGGCGCCGGGGCAGGGACCTCTCGTCCACCTATCAGGCAGCACTTGAGCAGGACGGTGAGCTGACACGGAAGCGAAGCGGCCACTCGCCCTTCGGCTCGGAGCGATTGGAACCGGCCGATACGTCCGCGCACCGCCTGGCCGCCGACCGTGGGAGGGAGGAACCCGTCCTGGCTGCTCTCGCCTCGATCATGGGCATCGGCGGCGAACGGTCCGACGATGACGATGACGAGCCCGGCCTCGATGACGACGCGGTGACGACCGTGGTGGCCGCTGTGCACGACGCGGTGATGGAGCTGGAGGCGGTACGGCAGCGGCGGTCCATCGAGAAGGCGGCCTTCGCCAACGTCTGGCGCGGGCCGTGAGCCTGGCCGGGGCAGCGGCCCGAGGCTCCTTCCTTCCCGTTGTCAGTGGGTGGGTCTAGCGTTCGTGGTGACAGGGGTCCATCGCGAGCGCAAGGGGAGACCATGACCACTCTCGAGAACCGGCCGAACACCGCACTCCTCGTCGTCGACGTGCAGAACGACGTCGTCGAGGGGGCCCACGAGCGCGACACGATCGTCGCGAACATCGGCAGCCTGGTCGAGAGAGCGCGGCGGGAACGCGTCCCCGTCGTCTGGGTTCAGCACTCGGACGAGGGGCTCGCGAAGGGCAGCGACGGCTGGCGGATCGTTCCCGAGCTGACTCCGGGCGACACCGAGACGCTCGTCGGGAAGAACTACGGCGACTCCTTCGAGGACACCGACCTCGAGACCGTGCTGTCGGGCCTGGGAGTCGGGCGACTCGTCGTCGCCGGAGCCGAGACGGATGCGTGTATCCGGTCGACGCTCCACGGCGCCTTCACCAGGGGGTACAACGCCACTCTCGTGAGCGATGCCCACACCGCGAGCGACAGGTCGGCATGGGGCGCACCGCCGGTGGAGCAGGTCATCGCGCACGCGAACCTGTGCTGGTCCCACCAGGCGGCGCCGGGGCGGACAGCCGGGGTGGAGTCGACCAAGGAGGTCACATTCGGCGCCGCGTCCTGACGTCGGTGTGACCGGTACGCTGCGTCCGGTGCGACCACTGCTCCCGGACGCGGCGTCCGGTGTGACGTGACGTGGACGCCGCGCGGCACGGCGTGTCACAGATGACGGCCTGCCCTTCACAGTTGGAGCCTGACACGGTGAACGACGCCCCCAAGGACAGCCCTTCGGCCCGCGACCCCTATCCCGCGTATGCCGCCATGCGCTCCGAATGCCCAGTACAGGCCATGGCGTCAGGTTCCAGCGGACGCCACAGCTACGTGGTCACCGGATATACGGAAGCCCGGCAGGCTCTCGGCGACGGGCGGCTTTCCAAGGACACCGCCGCGTTCTTCGCCGGCAAGGACTCGACGCGGCGGCTGCACCCCGCCATCGCGCACACCATGCTGGCCGGCGACCCGCCTCAGCACACCCGGCTCCGTAAGCTGGTCACCGGCGCCTTCACGAGCGCCGCCGTCGCCGGACTCCGTCCCTTCATCACCCGGCTGACCGGCGAACTGCTGAACCGGTGGCCCGCCGGCGGGCCCGTCGATCTCGTCGCCGGCCTCGCTGTTCCTCTTCCGGTCATGGTGATCTGCGAGCTGCTGGGTGTTCCCGAGGACGACCGGTCCCGGATCAAGGGCTGGTCCGCCGAATTGTTCGCCGCCGGAGAGCCCGCCCGCGCAGACGTCGCCTCGCACGCCCTCGCTGATTACATGACCGGACTCATCGCGTCGAAGCGCCTTCGCCCAGGCGATTCACTCCTGGACCGTCTCATCTCCGCGCGCGACGGCGAAGACCGGCTCGCCGAAGAGGAGTTGGTCTCCCTGGCTGTGCTGCTGCTCATCGCCGGCCACGAGACCACGACCCACTTCCTGGGCAACGCCCTCCTGGCCCTGCTCCGGCATCCGGCCGAGCTGGGGCGCCTGCGCGACAACCCGGAGACCGTCCCGCACGCACTGGACGAACTTCTGCGCTTCGACGCACCGGTCAGCACCTCCACCTTCCGGTTCACCACGGAAGCCATCACCCTGGGCGGGACCGAGATCCCCGAGGGCGTCCCGGTCCTCGTCGCCCTCGGAGCAGCCAACCGTGACCCGGAACGCTTCCCGGCTCCGGACCGACTCGACCTGGACCGGGACGCGACCGGTCATCTCAGCTTCGGCCACGGCATCCACCGCTGCGTCGGTGCGCCCCTCGCGAAAGCCGAGGTCGGCATCGCCCTTCGCGTGATTCTGGCCCGCTTCCCCGACATCCGGCTCGCCGTCCCGGTGGACCAGCTGGAATGGCGCAGGACCCGGCTCGTCCGCGGGCTGGATTCTCTTCCCGTCCTGCTCTGAGCATCCGCCACCACCACGCCGGACCGGCGCCTCACCCCGGGCCTGCGCCGCACTCCGGGCCGGCGCGACGGCTTCGGCGCGGGCGTGGTCAGTCGGCCGTGACCTTCAGGAGCACCGTGCCATGCGCAGGCACCGTCGCTTCGAGCGTGCCCGAACTCGTCCCGTCCTCCTGCTGCCACAGGTCCCGGGTCCGGTACGTATCAGCGTCAGGCACTCCCGCCTCGTCCGCCGTGGTGCTGATGGTCTGCTCGTCGTCGCTCTCGTTGAACAGGGCCACCGCTCGGCTGCCGTCGGCGAGTTCCTTGCTGATGACCCAACGGCCGTCCTCCTCCGACACGACTTCGCCCTGCCGGCCGAGCGAGTCCTGGTCCACTGCGATGACCTCCTTGTTCTCGAGGATCTCCATCGTGGCGTCATCCGCCTCACGCAGGTCGGTACCGATCAGCAGCGGGGCCGCCATGATCGACCAGAGCGAGAAGTGGGAGCGGTATTCGATGTCGGACATTCCTCCGTTGCCGACCTCCAGCATGTCGGGGTCGTTCCAGTGCCCGGGCTTGGCGTACTCGGCGAGGGGAAGGTTCTCCTTGAGATTCTCGGTCATCTTCTCCCAGGTGTCGTTGATGTCCCCCGTGGTCCGCCAGAGCTCGGCCATGTCGGGGGCCCACTTCCACGGCTGGTTCGACCCCCACTCACAGATGCTGTAGACGATGTCCCGTCCGGTCGCGTCGAGAGCGTCGCGCATGGTGGCGTACCGCTCCTGGGCGGGCCGGCCCTCGTTGTTGCAGTTGTCGTACTTCAGGTAGTCGACGCCCCAGTCGGCGAACTGCTGCGCATCGCTCTCCTCATGGTCGAGGGCGCCGGGTATCCCGACGTCGTCGCAGGTCCGGGTTCCCGCACTGGTGTAGATGCCGAGCTTGAGGCCCCTCTCGTGCACATAGTCGGCGACGGCTTTGATCCCTTCCGGGAACCGCTCCTTGTGCGGGACGAGCTTGCCGTCGTCGCCACGCTCGGGCTCGGCCCAGCAGTCGTCGAGGTTGATGTACTCGTACCCGGCGTCCTTGAGACCTCTCTCCAGGAAGATGTCAGCCGTCTCCTTGACCATCTCCTCGTTGAACTCCGGTCCGCACCCTGTGGTGTTCCAGTTGTTGAATCCCATCGGCGGGGTGGGCGCGAGCCCCTCGCCAGGGGCCTGCCCGACCGCGGGCGCGGCCTGGACCGCGGCCGCCGGGGCGGCGAGTCCGGCGGTACAGAGCAGCCCGGCGGTGGTGATGCCGAGCAACCTCTGGCGGGCGGTGCGCTGTTGTGGACGATGCATCATCGCGTTCCTCCATCCTGTGTCGGCCCATCATCAAAGACGTACGGCAAAGCACTGACTGAACCATCCAGGGGCCGATGGAGCCCGTGGATGGCAGGAGGGGTGGGTGGGTCCGATCTGGCTTCGCTGCCGCGTGGCACAACTGGGCTGCTGCGAGCGGCAGTTGACTACCCTTCATCTGCGCCCGACGGTCATGGAGGCGCTCTTCGGTCGATGAAGTGACGTTGGCCAGTGTGCTGTTGTGTTTCTTTTCGAGTCAAGACCCAAGATAAAGAAACAGTTCGACACACACCCAACCCGAGCAACAACCCGCAGGCCGGACGCCTTTCACCCACGGAGAGAGGCACGAGCATTCATCCACATGAACGAACCGGCGAGACCCAGGCCGGTACCGGTGACACCTTCTGACACGTGCACCAGGGTTGACCCCTGAACAGCTCTGGACCTAGCGTCATCACCTACCCGGTTCATATTGCAGTCCCTTGTTCATATACCTGACCAGCGCCGTGCACGTTCCGCCCTGGCGTGGCAGTCACCGGGGCACCCCTGGGCCGCTTGTTCGACGGCCCCTTTCCCGGCTCCCCGGATGCGCAAGAACGTTGCTCCGTTCCTGATGGCCCCACGCATTGGAGACACCATGAAACGCCAACAGATCAAGCGCAGAACCCTGCTCTCGACGGCCGCTGGCGTACTGGTGGCAAGCGCCGTCACCGCCGTACCCCGACGCGCACTCGCGGCGGAGGACGAGCAGGAACAACTCGCCGACTACGACACACACTCCACCGAGGAGCACAGCACCACCGTCACCAGTGCGACCGGGCAGCAACTGCGTCTCACGGCGTACGGGGACCACATGGTCAGGGTGTCCGCGACCCGCGCCGGGGAGAGCTTCTTCTCCGACACCCGCTACGAGATGGTGCGACCCGAGAACCACACCGCGCTGCGCGGCGGCCTGAGCGTCACGGACAAGGGGGACGCCCTCGAGTTCAGGACCGCCGCGGACGACGGGCTGCGCATCGTCCTGCACAAGACCCCGCTACGGCTGGAGTTCTTCGCCCGGGACACCGGCACCCTGCTGGCCAAGGAGGACGCCACCCACGGCATCACCTGGAGCGGTTCGGATCACTCCATCGCCACCGAGTCGTTCGTACCGCCGTCCTCCGAGGAGCGCTTCCTCAAGGCGGGGCACGGCGTACTGGGCCGCGTACCGCGCCTCGACCGTACGGGCGACACGGTCTCCCACAACTACGCCGACGCGGACGCCGCCGCCGACAACCCCAACAACCAGGCACCGGGAATCGTGCCGTTCTTCCTCTCCAGCAAGGGTTACGGGGTCTTCTTCAACACCACGTTCGACACGACCTTCAGCTTCGGCGGAGACAACGGGTACACGTTCTCCGCCGACGCGCACGATGCAGCCGGTGAACGCCCCCAGATGGACTACTTCCTGATCAACGGCCCCCGGTTCTCGCAGCTCATCGACCGCTACACCGAGCTCACCGGACGCCCGCGACTGCCTCAGCTGTCCATCTTCGGGCTCCATATGTCCGACAAGAGCTTCGCCGACGTCAGTGATCAGAACTGGTGGCGCGAGAAGATCACCCAGCACCGCGCCGCGGGCTTCCCCTTCGACCACCAGGTCAACGACAACCGCTGGCGCGCCGGTTCCGGCTCCTGGTCGGGGTCGTGGTTCGAGTTCAGCCCCGATCGCTGGCCCGACCCCGCCGGGTATCAGAAGTGGGCCGCCGACAGCGGTGTCACCGTGACCCTGGACTACAACCGCAACAACACCAATGAGATGGCGGACTGGGTCGACGGCCCACCGCCCGGCTACAGCTTCGAGGAGGCCGATCTCAAGAACGTCAAGGAGAGCAACGCCGTCCCCGACTGGAGCAACCCGGACGCCCGCGCCTGGGTGTGGAAGGTCTTCTGGGACAAGGCCCTCGACCCGGGCCTCGGGTTTCCCGGCGACGGGCTGTGGATCGACGAGACCGACGACCTCGGCGCGATCCCGTACACGGCGCCTACGGCCGACGGCCGTACCTGGGCCGAGGACCGCAACGCCTACTTCCTCAATCTGCACAAGGGGGTCGGGGAGGAGGGCTGGGACCCCGACGGGGACGGGCACATCGGATCCGCCAAGCGGCCATGGACCTGGAGTCGCGGTGCCACCGCCGGCCAGCAGCGCTACGGGCACTACTGGACGGGCGACATCCGCCAGACCTACGACGAGATGCGGTCCCAGATCCGGGGCATGCAGACGGCCGGCCTCGGAGGCTTCCCCTTCGCCAACATCGACGGCGGTGGCTTCGGTGAGGGCGGCACCGTGTCCGACGCCTACTACCGCAACTGGCCCGTCGCCTGGTCCAGCCTGTCCCCGATCTGGCGCCCCCACACCACCGCGTCGACCAAGGACCACGGCAAGAAGGCATCGCGCTGGCCGCTCGACCAGAGCGCGCAGGCCCAGGCGGACTTCGCCAAGTACGGTCAGCTGCGGTACAGCCTGATGCCGTACATCTACACACTCGCCCATCAGGCCGCCGCCACCGGCATGCCCATGGCGAGGGCCATGGTGATCGACTACCAGGACCGGTCCCAGGCCTACAGCCACGACCTGCAGTACCTGTGGGGCCCTTCGCTCCTCGTCGCCCCGTTGACCTCCGACGGGGGCGACGTCCAGAACATCTGGCTGCCCGCGGGAAGCGACTGGTACGACTTCTGGACGGACGCCACGCACACCGGGTCCGACACCCAGGACCTCGCCCACAGGACCCGTACCGGTGAGGCACCGTTGTTCGTCAGGGCCGGGGCGATTCTGCCCAGGTACCCGTACGCGCAGAGCACCGCCTACCTCACCAAGCGGCAGCTCGAGACGGACGTCTACACGGGGGCCGACGGTGTCTTCGAGCTCGTCGAGGACGACGGGCTGACCGAGGCGTATCTGACCGGGTCGGGGACGAGCGTCACCCGCCTCACCTTCACCGACGCCTCCACCCGCGTCGTCATCGCGCAGCCCGAAGGGACCTACGAGGGCGCGCCCGACGCACGCCGTTACCTCGTCCGCTTCCACGGCCTGGACAGCCCGGTGGGCATGGGGGTCGACGGCGGCGCCACCCTGCCCGCCTTCACCAGCGAGGCCGCCGCTCTCCTCAGCGAACAGGGCACCGGCTGTGTCTGGGACGCGGAGGCGAAGGTTCTCAGTGTCATCACCTCGGAGATTCCCGTGACCGGGGGTGGCGGCGATGCCGCCACGGTCGAACCCAGCGGTGATCCCTTCCCCGAGGTCGGCGGCGGCACGGTGTACCAGGCCGAGAGCGCGCGGCTCGACAGCGCCTTCGTCATCGACACCCGCCACCCCGGCTACACGGGATCCGGATACGCCGACTTCACCGGAACGTCCGCCGAAGGCTCCACCCTCGCCTGGACGGTCACCGTCGCCACAGCCGGGACCAGGGAAGTCCTCGTGCGCTATGCCAACGGAGGTGACACGGACCGCCCCCTGGTCATCGATGTCGACGGCACGAAACGCGCCACCCTCGCCATGCCGCCCACAGGCGGCTGGGACACCTGGGCGACGACCTCGTTCAGCGCGGACCTCCCGCAGGGCGACAGCGTCTCCGTACGTGCGACCCTCTCTCAGCCCAGCAGCGCCAACATCGACAGCCTGACCCTGCTGTAGCCGGCGCCGCCCCGGCCGGCCAGGCGGCGGGCCGGGCCGGGCCGCCGGGGTTACGCGGTCCTGACGGGAAGCCGCAGGTACGACGCGCGGTCGCCACCGGTGTGGATGATGTGCTGTCCGCCGTTGGCGGGGACGTACTCACGGTTTCCGGGCATCATCGTGCCCAGGAGCGAACGGCTGCTGACGACGAAGCGGAGCTGTTCGCCCGGGTGGAAGGTGAGCCCCACCGGAAGCAGATCGACCTCGATGTCGACGACTTCGCCGGGTGAGAGCTTCTCGACCCGGTCGAAGCTGTGGGCGGGGACGTCCTCCGTGGACAGCGCCTTGTCCAGGTGCCGCAGCGAGACGCGCAGTCGTCCGTCGGAGCCCTTGTACCGCAGGATCGAGGCGCCGCGCTCGGTGACGTCCTGGATCAGTGCGCCCTGGTTGGGCACGGTGAACTGCTGCAGCGGTGTGCCGTACGCGTCGAGCTTCTGGACGAGGAGGAACAGGTCCATGTCGTCGGAACCCTGCGCCTCGACCCAGAGGTGCGCCTTCGGGTATCCGACCAGCACGGTCTCCTGCTCGAAGCGCGTCACGAACGACACGGTGTCCGGGTTGGCACCGGCGGTGTAGGCCGCCGTCGCCTCGGCGGCGGGTGCCTCTGTCGCCAGTGTCCGTGAACGGGCGTCGAAGTAGTACTTCGTCGGTGTGACGTCGGCCGGCGGGAACGCGTCGGCCGGGATGTTCACCCGGTCGCCGCCTTCGAGGTCCAGCAGGGAGTAGCGCACACGTGGCGTCTGCTCCCAGCCGTTGTCCTCGCCCTTGAGGAAGCGGTCGAAGAACCGGCGCAGATCCTCGGTGTTCGCCTCGTCGTAGTAGTCGGGCCACTCCTGGCTGTTGTGGACGCGGAGCCACTTCTGCTCGGACCCCATCCGGCGCCAGGCGCGGAAGGTGCCGGCCGTGTGCAGCGTGTTGGAGTAACTGGCGACGACGTACGCGGGAACGGTGATCCTGTCGAACTGCGGGATCTTGTTCTCCCACACGTCGCTGATCAGCGGGTGCTGCTCGGCCTCGGTGAGGATGTCCTCCTTCTGGCCGTTGCCCCAGAAGCTGCCCTCCTGGAGCTGCTGGGCGAACCCGGTGTCGGGCATGCCGCCACGCATCACCAGGTCGCGGTAGACGTCGCTCACGCCCTCCCACGGGTTGATCGCGGCCAGGTGCGGCGGCTGCTCGGCCGCGGTGAACCACTGCGAGACCGCGAGGTAGGACGTTCCGCTCATCGCGACCTTGCCGGTGCACCAGTCCTGGACACCGAGCCATTCGATGAGGTCGTAGCAGTCCCGGCCCTCCTGGCGGTCCCAGAGCACGCTGTCGCCTTCGGAGTGGGCCACGCCCCGGATGTCCGGGTTGCAGATCGCGTAGCCCCGCGCACACCAGTACGCCGGGTCCGGCCCCTCGAACTTCTCCAGGCCCGAGACGATCTTGTTGTCCAGCCCGATCATGCCGAAGATGCCCATCACACTTGCGGACGCCCCCTGGCCCTTTCCGTACGGGCTCCACGCAACGATGACCGGCACTTCCTCCGCCCCGACGGGACGGAAGACGTCGACATGAATGGTGACGCCGTCACGCAGGGTGACGGGAACGTCCTTCTCGAAGACGATGTCGACGGGCAGCGGCTTGAACGGCGGAGCGATCCGGAAACCGGCCTCCAACGTCCGGGTCCCGGGCTCGAACCCGCTCAGGACGCCGTATCGGGCAGAACCCGGCTCCATCGGCTGGGACGGTGTGAATACCTTCTGGTCATCGCTCATGGGTGAGCTCCTCACATCTTGTTCGTCCACCGAACGCGCTCTGGCAACGATTCGGGCGTACGGCTGGGAGTCCCATAACTCAACCCGCGTTGAGATTCGTGTCGACCAGGTAGTTTGGGACCATGACCGCGCACACGACTCCCGCAACCGCCGCGCGCCGCGGACGCCGGCCGGGGGCGAACACCACCCGGCAGGCCGTCCTCGACGCGGCCCGCACCCGATTCGCGACCGACGGCTTCACCGGGACCACGATCCGGCGCGTGGCAGCCGACGCCGGGGTGGACGCGTCGCTGGTGATGCAGTTCTTCCGGTCGAAGGACGAGCTGTTCGCCGCCGTCATGTCCGTCCCCGCGGACGCGTTGACGCGCTTCAGCGCCGCGTTCGAGGGGACCGACGAGCTTCTCGGCGAGCGCGTGGTGCGCGCCTTCATCGAGGTATGGGAAGTCGACGCCCGGACTTCGGAGCCGCTCATGGCGATGCTCCGGGGCGCCATCGTCAACGATCAGGCGAACAAGCAGTTGCGCGAGTTCCTCCAGGAACGCCTGCTCGTCGACGCTATCGCGTCACGCGCCGTCGATAACGCGACGCTCCGGGCGGGCATCGTGTCGTCGATGCTCGTCGGGCTCATGGTGGGACGAGGCGTCGTCGGTGTCCCGACGCTCACGGAGGCCGAGCGTGAGACGCTGGTCGCGCTCGTCGGGCCCGCCGTGCAGAGTGTGCTGGCCCCGGCAACGCCGGCCACCGACGGCAAGGAGTAAGGCCGATGACGGCGATCGACGGCCGTATCTACGTCGAGGGGCACCCCACAGCCTGCCCGCCCGACCTGCAGGACGCGACCGACGACCTGGAGCGGTCGGGGGGCGTGGCCTGGATCGGGCTGATGGACCCCGACCCGGACGGTCTCGAGACAGCCGCGGCCCGGTTCGGTCTGCACCCACTGGCCGTCGAGGACGCGCACAAGGGGCATCAGCGCGCGAAGCTCGAGCGGTACGGCGACACGATGTTCGTCGTACTGCGTCCCGCTTCGTACGACGACCGGCTGGAGCGCGTCGACTTCGGTGAGGTTCACCTGTTCGTCGGCCGTCAGTTCGTCATCACCGTCCGGCACGGCGCCGTGCCCGATCTGTCGGCGGCCCGCGATGCCCTGGAGGCCGAGCCGGAGTTCCTCGGCACGGGGCCCGAGGCGATGCTCACGGCGTTCCTCGACATCATCGTCGACGGCTACGCACCTGTGGTGGCCGGGCTGGTGAACGACATCGACGAGGTCGAGGACAGCCTGTTCGGGGAGGGAAACGCCGATCCCGCGCTCTCGGAGCGGATCTACCGGCTGCTTTCGCAGGTGATCGCGCTCCAGCGTGCGATCGGACCGCTCCCTGACATGGTGCAGGGCCTGCTCCGTGGCGCCGGCAGGTACGGCACCGGCGACGAGGTGCAGAACCGGCTGCGCAACGTGCTCGACCACACGATCCGGGTCACGGAACGGGTCGACGGGTCCAGGTCCCTGCTCGAGAACGCACTGACCGTCCACTCCACCCTGGTGACGGTCGAACAGAACGAGGCCATGCGGCGCATGTCGAGCGCGAGCCTCGCCCAGGGCGAGGAGAGCCGTCGCCTCGCGGAGGAGACCATCGAGCAGGGGGAGCAGGTGAAGAAGATTTCGTCGTGGGCGGCGATCCTGTTCACACCGACCCTGGTCGCCTCCATCTACGGCATGAACTTCGACCACATGCCGGAGCTCCACTGGGTGGGGGGATACCCGTTCGCCGTCGCTCTCATGATCGGCTTCGGCGTCGGGCTCTGGGGTGTTTTCAAATGGCACCGCTGGCTTTGAGCGACTGTCGCCGACAGGACGGCCCCGGCCCTGCGGGGGCGCTTTCTAGGGGTCATCGCAACACGTGGTCGTGTTGATCAGGCCGCGAGCAGTTTATGCAGGCGCTCGGCTGGGGTTTCCCAGTCGAGCGTTTTGCGTGGGCGGCCGTTGAGTTCCGCGGCGACTGTGTCGAGGTGCTCGCGGCTGTGGGCCGCAAGGTCGGTGCCCTTCGGGAAGTATTGCCGCAGCAGACCGTTGGTGTTCTCGTTGGAGCCGCGTTGCCAGGGGCTGGCGGGGTCGCAGAAGTAGACGGGGATGTCGGTGGCGAGGGTGAAGGCGCCGTGGGAGGCCATTTCGCTGCCCTGGTCCCAGGTCAGCGAGCGTGTCAGGTGGCTGGGCAGGGTCTGGACGGTTTGCACCAGGGCATCACGCATGTGTTCCGCGCTGCGGCCGTCGGGGAGGTGCACCAGCATCACGTAGCGGGTGGCGCGCTCGACCAGGGTGCCGATCGCTGAGGCGCCGTCCTTGCCGATGATCAGGTCGCCCTCCCAGTGACCGGGGACGGCCCGGTCTTCCGCCTCGGCGGGACGTTCGCTGATCATGACCATCGGGGTGGAGAACCTCGGCTGACGCTGCTGGGCCTGGCGTCGCGGTTTGCGGCGGACGCGTCCGGAACGCAGCGCGCGGGCCAGTTCACGGCGGAGTTCGCCCCGACCCTGGACGTAGAGGGCCTGGTAGACCGTCTCGTGGACCACGTGCATCTCCGGCCGGTCGGGGAAGTTGGCCCGTAGAGCCTGGCAGATCTGCTCCGGGCTCCACCGTATGTCCAGGCGGTCCTGGATGAAGTCCCGCAGAGCGGGGTTCTGGCCGATCTTCCCGGGCTTGGGGCGGGGCCGGCGGGCATCCGCACGGGACTGGGCTGCGTAGGGCCGGTACTGGCCGTTGACCGGGTGCCGGTTGCGGCGGACCTCCCGGCTGATGGTGGACGGGCTGCGGTCCAGTTCGGCGGCGATGGCGCGGATGGTGGC